>JAAZEK010000114.1 GCA_012512335.1 Clostridiales bacterium
ATCAATAAAGTGCTCAATTACTTCGTCACTTTCTACAATTTCCTGTACTAAAATCCCGCGAATTTTCCCGCCTTCAAAGCAGTCATCCGAATGAACAATAACATCCTGGCTGACGTCTACCAGTCGACGTGTTAGGTAACCGGAGTCGGCAGTACGTAAAGCGGTATCAGCTAATCCTTTTCTAGCTCCGTGAGTAGAAATAAAGAACTCAAGAACTGTTAAACCCTCTCTGAAGTTGGCGCGAATGGGCAACTCTATAATCTTACCTGCTGGATTGGCCATAAGTCCGCGCATACCTGCTAGCTGTCGAATCTGGTTAATACTTCCTCGAGCACCAGAGGCAGCCATCATATTTACTGGATTAAACTCATTCCATGCCTTCCTTAATGCTTTTGTAACCTCATCCGTGGTTTCATTCCATGTATCTATAACTCTTTCGTAACGTTCTTCCTCAGAAATGAGCCCTCTACGGAATTGACGGTGAATTTTTGTAACCTCTTGATCCGCTTTTACAAGGAGCTCCTTTTTCTCAGTAGGAACAATCATATCAGATACACTAACAGTCAGAGCACCTTGAGTTGCATAATGGAAGCCCAGATCCTTAATTTTATCTAGAACAATGGAAGTTTCTGTAGCACCATACTTGTGATAGCACCTGTCTACAATTCCACTTAGAATATCTTTCTCTACGGTTTTATTAATTTCCAGCTCAAACATTTCTTCTATGTTACTACGATCCTTAAAGTCTAAATCCTGGGGAATAGCTTCGTTGAAAATCACTCTACCTGCAGTTACCTCAATCATACGGGTATGCATTTCGCCATCTACTTCTCTTTGTACCCGCATTTTTACTTTGGCATGTAAAGCGATGGTGCCTTCGTCATGTGCCATAATAACTTCATCGGCATTTAAGAAAGCTTTTCCTTCTCCTTTTTCACCATCCCTGGAAATTGTTAAATAATAACAACCGAGAATCATATCCTGGGTAGGTGTAACTACAGGTTTTCCATCCTGTGGTTTAAGAATATTGTTGGCAGCCAACATTAGGAATCTAGCTTCTGCCTGTGCTTCTACAGATAATGGTAAGTGCACCGCCATTTGGTCGCCGTCAAAGTCAGCGTTATAAGCGGTACAAACCAAGGGATGAAGCTTTAAAGCCCGTCCTTCTACTAAAACTGGCTCAAAGGCCTGAATACCCAATCTATGCAGGGTTGGTGCGCGGTTTAGAAGTACTGGATGCTCCTTAATTACTTCTTCAACAACATCCCATACTTCAGATCTTACTCGCTCTACCATACGTTTGGCACTTTTAATATTGTGTGCTAGTCCTTTTTCAACCAAACGTTTAATAACAAAGGGCTTAAATAGTTCTAAAGCCATTTCCTTTGGCAAACCACATTGGAACATTTTAAGCTCTGGGCCTACAACGATAACAGATCGACCCGAATAGTCAACGCGTTTTCCCAATAGGTTTTGACGGAATCGACCTTGTTTTCCCTTAAGCATATCACTAAGGGATTTTAACGGACGATTGCCTGGCCCGGTGACCGGACGGCCTCTTCTTCCATTGTCTATCAGAGCATCTACAGCTTCTTGTAGCATTCGCTTTTCATTTCTTACGATAATGTCTGGAGCACCTAAATCCAACAACCTTTTCAATCGGTTGTTACGGTTAATAATCCTGCGATAAAGGTCATTCAGGTCGGAGGTAGCAAACCTTCCGCCATCTAGCTGTACCATAGGACGAAGCTCTGGAGGAATAATTGGTATTACATCAAGAATCATATATTCTGGTTTATTTCCAGAATTCTTAAAGGCTTCTGTTACCTCTAGACGCTTTACAATACGCACGCGTTTTTGCCCAGTGGAGTCTCCTAAATCTGAACGTAGCTCACGAGACATAGCGCTTAAATCAATAGAACGAAGTAACTCTCTAACTGCCTCTGCTCCCATCCCACAACGAAATGTATTGCCGTATTTTTCAAAGTTTTCTCTATATTCCTTCTCATTTAGTAGCTGTTTTTTTGCTAATCCGGTTTCACCTGGATCAATTACAGCATAAGATCCAAAATACAGAAGCTTTTCCAAGGATCGAGGGGACATATCCAATAAAAGCCCCATTCGGCTGGGAATTCCCTTGAAATACCAAATATGAGAGACCGGTGCAGCCAGCTCTATATGCCCCATACGCTCCCTGCGCACCTTGGAACGAGTGACCTCAACACCACATCGATCACAGATTATTCCTTTATATCGTACCCTTTTATACTTACCACAATGGCACTCCCAATCTTTTTGGGGGCCAAATATCTTTTCACAGAACAAGCCGTCTTTCTCGGGCTTAAGGGTGCGATAATTGATAGTCTCAGGCTTTTTTACCTCACCTCGGGACCATTCCCGAATCCTATCCGGGGACGCCAGTCCTATTTCAATTGCATCCAGATTATTCAGCTCGAACAATGGCCATCTCTCCCTTCCAACAATTATTCTTCATCTTTTTCATCATCTTCTAAATCCAGCTCTTCTAGATTAAGATCTGCATCAACAGTTATATCTACATTGTCTATATCATCTTCACTGTCATTATCATTATCATCATCATCCAAACCAGGGATGGAGGCAATATCATCCAAGTTAAAATCTAGATCATCATCTTCCAATTCATAGTCATCATCAGACTGCTTCTGCTCTTCCTGACCTTCGATATTAATATCCAAATCATCCATATCTTCTTCAATTACTTCCCGGATGAGAACCTCTTCATTTTCGTTGCTGATTACCTTGACATCAAGTGCTAAGCTCTGCAATTCTTTAATCAGTACCTTAAAGGCTTCTGGTGCACCAGGCTCAGGAATATTTTCACCCTTAACAATAGCTTCATAGGTTTTAACTCTACCTACTACGTCATCGGATTTTACTGTTAATATTTCCTGTAGTGTATGTGCGGCACCATAGGCTTCAAGAGCCCAAACTTCCATTTCACCAAATCGTTGACCTCCGAACTGGGCTTTACCACCAAGAGGTTGCTGGGTAACAAGGGAATAAGGTCCGGTAGAACGAGCGTGAATCTTGTCATCTACCAAATGGGCCAACTTAAGGAAATACATATAACCTACAGTTACTCGATTATCAAAGGGTTTACCAGTTCGGCCATCATAAACAACTAACTTTCCATCACTGTCCAAATTGGCCTGTTCAAGGGTGTTCATAATGTCAATTTCAGATGCCCCATCAAAAACGGGAGTTGCGATGTTCCAACCCATAGATTTGGCTGCCATGCCTAAGTGAACCTCAAGAACCTGCCCTATATTCATACGGGACGGAACTCCCAAGGGATTTAGACAGATTTCAAGTGGCGTACCATCAGGCAGGAAGGGCATATCTTCTTCGGGAAGGACTAAGGAAATAACACCTTTATTTCCATGACGGCCTGCCATTTTATCTCCGACAGATATTTTCCTCTTCTGTGCTACATAACAGCGAACCATTTGGTTGACACCAGGAGGAAGCTCATCACCATTTGCTCGAGTGAAAACTTTTACGTCAACTACAATACCGCTTTCCCCATGTGGTACCTTCAGGGAAGTATCTCGCACTTCATGCGCCTTTTCTCCAAATATGGCACGAAGTAGACGTTCCTCAGCAGTCAACTCAGTTTCCCCTTTAGGTGTGACTTTACCAACTAAAATATCACCTGCTGTAACCTCAGCACCAATACGTATGATTCCTCTGTCGTCAAGATCTTTCATTGCTTCTTCACCGACATTTGGGATATCCCTAGTTATTTCTTCAGGGCCTAGTTTCGTATCTCTTGCTTCTGACTCATATTCTTCTATGTGAATCGAGGTAAAGACATCGTCCTTAACCAATTTCTCGCTAATGAGGATAGCATCCTCGTAGTTGTAGCCTTCCCAACTCATAAATCCAATGAGCACGTTACGACCTAATGCTATTTCTCCTTCATCAGTAGATGAACCGTCAACAATGATTTGACCTTTTTTTACGATTTCACCTTCGGAGACAATTGGCCTTTGGTTGATACAAGTGCCTTGGTTGGAACGCTTAAATTTCAATAATTTATATTTGTAATCCTTGTTATCATCACCTCTGATGATAATCTGATCGGCGGATACCTTCTTTACTACACCAGACATCTCTGCAATTACTACTACCCCAGAATCCTTAGCGGCTTTATATTCCATACCAGTGCCGATAATTGGGGCTTCTGGCCTAATGAGCGGAACAGCCTGACGCTGCATGTTTGCGCCCATCAAGGCACGGTTAGCATCGTCATTCTCCAAGAATGGTATCATGGCAGTGGCAACTGAAACCAACTGCTTTGGTGAAACGTCCATGAAATCCACTCGGTCCTTAGGGACCTCCAGGATTTCTTCACGGAGTCGTACCATAACATTATCGTCAATAAAACGGCCTTCCTCATCTAATGGCTCGTTACCTTGGGCAATTACATAAACATCCTCTTCATCGGCAGTGAGATAGATGATTTCATCGGTTACCACCTGGTTTTCCTTATCTACCCTACGGTATGGTGCTTCAATGAATCCATACTCGTTGATTTTTGCATAGGTGCTTAATGAACCAATTAAGCCAATATTTGGCCCTTCAGGAGTTTCAATAGGACACATTCGACTATAGTGAGAGTAGTGGACGTCTCGAACTTCGAAGCCTGCTCTCTCACGACTCAAACCACCAGGTCCTAAAGCACTGAGCCTTCTTTTATGAGTAAGCTCTGCCAATGGATTAGTTTGATCCATAAATTGAGACAACTGACTGCTTCCAAAAAATTCCTTAATTGCAGCAGTAACAGGTCGGATATTAATAAGCGCTTGAGGAGTAACTACGTCTATATCCTGAATGGTCATTCTTTCCTTGATAACTCTTTCCATTCTAGAAATACCGATTCGGAATTGGTTTTGCAATAGCTCACCAACAGAACGAAGTCTACGGTTACCTAAATGATCGATATCGTCTATATGCCCTATACCATCAGCTAGATGCAAGTTATAGCTTATAGAAGCGATAATATCATCTATTAATACGTGCCTGGGAATCAACTCGTCTATGGATTCTTTGAGTGTAAGCTTCAGAGTATCCTCGTCTAAGCCTTGATCAAGAAAGACTTTTAAAGTAGGGTAATGAACCTTTTCATTAATACCCACTTCCTTTGGATCAAAGCTTAAATGTTTTTCAGCATCAACAAAATAATTTCCTACTACTTTGGCAACACTATCATTATCCATTTGAATCAAGAATTCGTTGATTCCTGCATTTTGTATGGCATCCGCCATTTCTCTGCTCACTTTTTCGCCAGCATCTACCAGTATCTCGCCTGAAGATGGATCAACTACAGGTGTAGCAGCAACTCTGCCTACAATCCTTGCAGATAAGGCCAGTTTCTTATTAAATTTGTAACGACCTACTCTGGCCAAGTCATATCGTTTGGAATCGAAAAATAAAGATCGAATCAATTGATTGGCGCTTTCCACTGTGGGCGGCTCTCCTGGCCTTAAGCGTTTATAAACCTCCAATAAGCCCTCTTCCACTGAATTGGCGTTGTCGCTGTCAATGGTAGCAAGAAGGCGTTCGTCCTCACCGAGAAGCTCCTTTAGCTGTATATCAGTACCATATCCAAGAGCACGTAAAAGGACCGTAACATTGTTCTTTCGTGTGCGGTCTATCCGCACATGCATGATATCGTTAGAGTCGGTTTCATACTCCAACCATGCACCACGATTTGGAATCAAAGTTGCGGAGTACAGCGGTTTTCCTGTTTTATCAATTTGCTCTGAATAGTAGACACCCGGGGAACGAACCAATTGGCTGACTATAACTCGTTCTGCTCCATTGATTATAAAGGTGCCTTGATCGGTCATGATTGGGAAGTCACCCATAAATACCTCTTGCTCCTTAACTTCCCCTGTTTCTCTGTTGATCAACCGAACCCGTACTTTCAGTGGTTTGGAATAGGTAACATCCCGTTCCTTGCACTCTTCCACCGAGTACTTTGAGTTCTCGTCAAAGTAATAATCTACAAACTCCAAAACGAGATTTTCGGTGTAGTCGGTAATAGGAGATACATCATCAAAAACCTCCTGGAGCCCTTTTTCGAGAAACCACCTATACGAGTTTTTCTGCACCTCAATGAGGTTAGGCATTTCAAGAACCTCATCAATTCTAGAGTAACTCATCCTGGTTCTCTTTCCTAGTTGAACTGGATGCAGCATGTACATCTCACCCCTTAAGTAAAGTTAAACCAAATACATCCATGTGTGACCTTGGTTATTTTGGTAATATAAGTAAATAAGCATTAATATATATTATACCCTTGCAATTTGCACCTTATTCAGTGTAAAATATATGTAAGGTGATAATAATACAAATACACCTACTAAAACACAGAATCCAGCTACAAAATACGAATAAAAACACAATAAAAGCTTGTCACTAAAAAACTATTAATGCAATTTATAATCCTAACAAAGAATTGCAAGTTTGTCAAGGCTTTTTTTGTCTAAAATAAGGAGCTCTATAAAATGAGCTCCTTATTGTTTTTTAAAAACCTTTTGTTAAACTATTTACTTAACTTCGATTTTAGCTCCAACTTCAGCAAACTTAGCTACAACAGCTTCTGCATCTTCCTTGGAAACGCCTTCTTTAACAGCCTTAGGAGCTGCTTCTACTAAATCTTTGGCTTCTTTTAATCCTAATCCGGTTAACTCACGAACAACCTTGATAACCTTAATCTTCTGGTCGCCAACTTCGGTAAGAACTGCGTCAAACTCAGTCTTTTCTTCTTCTGCGGCTTCAGCTGCACCAGCTGCTGGAGCTGCAGCAACGGCTACAGGAGCAGCTGCACTAACACCAAATTCTTCTTCTAAAGCCTTTACCAGCTCGGAAAGCTCTAATACTGTCATACTCTTAATGGCATCCATAATTTCTTGTTTATTCATTTTTAAATCCTCCTATTTATCTTTCCTGATTTTTTTAGTTTGTTTATGCTTCCTTGGTTTCTTTTATTGCATTTAAGGTGTACAGCAAGGACCGTACAGTTCCACCCAGTACATTGACCAGCCCGGAAATTGGGGCGTTCATGCTACCAAGCATCTTCGCAATAAGTTCTTCTCTAGAGGGTAGTTCGGCCAATAGCTTGATTCCATCAACGTCGATGACTTTTCCATCAACTACGCCCGCTTTTAGCTCCATCTTCTTAAGCTTCTTAATACTTTCAGTAAGAATTTTTGCAGGAGCTACAGGATCTTTAACACCAAAGGCTATTGCTGTTGGACCTTCTAGATGGGGGATAAGATCATCAAAGCCCAGTTCTTTGGCTGCAAGCTCAATTAAGGTGTTTTTGTAAACCTTGTAGTCAACATCCTTACTACGAAAATCACTTCTTAATTGTGTTACTTCTGCGACTGTTAGTCCACGATAATCAACTAGTATCGCGCTGCTGTAATTGGAAAGCTTATCTTTAATTTCAGCTACTACTTGTACTTTTTGTTCTCTAGCAGACATTCTTCACAGACCTCCTTTCCTAATGTTTCAGTTGGGGCCTTTGCTTATCACAGAAAGGATTTTAAACCACAATACCCTCTCACCAAAAGGCAAGAGGGCAGTATTTATCAAAATACATTCCCTTACCTCGGCAGGCTAATAAATTAAGCTTTTTAAAGCGCCTGCTGTCTACGATAAGACATGCTCCAATTCTTTTCAAAAATCATTTTTAGTATAGTGCAATCAGTTCTAATTGTCAAGCAATTCGAAAAATCTCTACAATTAGAATTTGGTTCCGTTTACTCGAACCCCAGGACCCATAGTGCTGGACAACACAACGCTTCGTAGATAGGTTCCTTTGGCAGCTGCAGGCTTAGCCTTAACAATGGCATCCATGAGAGTTGTCAAGTTGTCATTGAGTTTTTCTGTACCAAAGGACTTCTTACCAACAGGTACATGAATAATAGCAGCTTTGTCCAACCTATATTCTACCTTACCAGCTTTGATGTCTTTAACAGCCTTAGAAACATCCATGGTTACTGTGCCTGATTTGGGATTTGGCATTAAGCCTTTCGGTCCCAAAACACGACCAAGACGTCCTACTAGACCCATCATATCCGGTGTAGTTACGCAAACGTCAAAATCAAACCAGTTTTCAGACTGGATTTTTGTAATCATGTCTTCTGCCCCTACAAAGTCAGCTCCAGCTTCTTCTGCTTCCTTGGCCTTCTCTCCCTTGGCTATAACTAAAACCTTAACGGTTTTACCAGTTCCATGGGGTAAAACAACTGCACCACGAACCTGCTGATCGGCATTACGTGGGTTAACGCCCAATCGAATGGCTATCTCTATTGTCTCGTCAAATTTAGCTGTTGCTGTTTTCTGAACCAGTTCCAATGCTTCTTCTGGATCATACAATTTGGTGCGGTCTACTAATTTTGCATTTTCTAGATAACTTTTTCCATGTTTCATTTTCATTTCCTCCTAGTGGTCATAGCGGGTCCCTGCTACAGTGGTAAGGGTTCCCTGCCACAATAATAATGCTTTCGCACAAAATTTAAAGCTATTATGCTTCTACTGTTATGCCCATACTACGAGCTGTTCCTGCTACCATCCTCATTGCTGCTTCTAAGCTTGCTGCATTAAGATCAGGCATTTTAATTTCTGCGATCTCCTGCACTTGCTGCTTTGTTAGCTTTGCTACTTTGTTCAAGTTAGGTTTGTCTGATGCCTTATCCAAGCCTACTGCTTTCTTAATGAGAACAGGTGCTGGTGGTGTCTTGGTGATAAAAGTAAAGGATCTATCCTGGTATACTGATATAACAACAGGAATAATCAACCCTGCTTGTTTGGATGTCTTTTCATTAAATTCCTTGCAGAATCCCATGATGTTAACACCGTGTTGACCCAAAGCAGGACCGACTGGTGGTGCTGGAGTTGCCTTGCCTGCAGGAATCTGTAATTTTACATAACCGGTAACTTTCTTTGCCATTGTCTACACCTCCTTACATGATTACATACTCTATATTATTTGGATTTGATGATATTCCAATTCAACGGGAGTATCCCTTCCAAACATGGAAACCATAACCTTGACCTTTTGTTTGTCGGGATAAATCTCCTCTATGGAACCGATAAAGTTTTCCAAGGGACCTGAAACAACCCTAACATTGTCTCCGACTTCAGCATCTAGCTGTACAGGAATATGTTCTACTCCCATGGAGCGAACTTCATCGTCGGTCAATGGGATGGGTTTTGAGCCTGGCCCTACAAAGCCAGTGACCCCTCGTGTATTTCGTATGATATACCATGATTCATCGGTTAAAATCATTTTAACCATAGCATAGCCTGGATATATTTTCCGCAGAACGGTTTTCCGCTTACCATTCTTCTCTTCAATCTGTTCTTCCATAGGTACCTTGATTTCAAAAATAAGATCTTGTAGGTTGCGGTTTTCTACTGTTTTTTCCAGGTTTGCTTTTACCTTATTCTCGTATCCGGAATAAGTATGGATAACATACCATTTGCCTTCTGTATTTTCTGATTTTTCTGCGTTCTCTATATTCTCTACATTCTCTATATCAGACATAAACCACGGATCTGGGGTTTAGTCCCGGATCCCCCTCCTTCTCTCAAGTAATCAGTTCAAGAAGAGCACCTAAGCCCAAATCAATGAGGCCCACTATTACGGAAAAGATCAGAATAAAGGACACCACAATAATTGTGGTATTTATCAATTCCTTGCGGGATGGCCAGCTCACTTTTTTAACTTCGGATACTACACCTCGAAAATATTTGACTATACCGGTCCCTTTTTTCTTTGTCACTGGCTTTTTGGCGGTTTCTTTTTCCTTTGCCATTTTATCACATCCTTATCCTGATATCACAGATATTATTTTCCTTCTCTGTGGAGGGTATGGTCTTTGCAGAATTTACAATACTTTTTAAGCTCCATCCTATCAGGATTGTTCTTTTTATTTTTCATGGTGTTGTAGTTACGCTGTTTGCAATCAGTACATGCCATGGTAACTTTTACTCTCATTGTTTACACCTCACTTAGCTTATAGAA
>JAAZEK010000115.1 GCA_012512335.1 Clostridiales bacterium
CGTAATACTGTAGCTTATAATCTAGTTTTTATCGTAGTAAATTTAGCAATTTCAGTAACATTATCCCTTATGCTCAGTTCACTTCGTTCAAGCAAATTCGCAAAAACAACACAAACTGTCTTTATGATGCCATATTTTCTGTCATACGCAGTTGTTGCTATCGTAGTCAATGCGTTTCTACACAGAGATAGCGGTGTAGTTAATTTGGTTTTAAGGATGATGGGATATCCTGGATTGACTAACTGGTATCATCAAACGAGAATATGGCCTGCATTACTGGTGTTTGTTAACGCATGGAAAGGCTGTGGTTACCAAACAGTTCTTTATTTAGCAGTTATATCAGGTATTTCTAGTGATTATTATGAAGCTGCGGTGCTTGACGGAGCAACCAAGTTTCAACAGGCACGTTTTATAACAATTCCTCATCTGCGAAGTCATTGACCACCACTTCAAGTGGTGGTTTGATTTTAGCCCTATAAGGGCTGATTACTTGCTACACCTAAAAGGTGTGGTATCGCAAGCATTACTACCATCTGCCTCTAAAAGAGGCTTTTATTTCATTGTTTCTTCTTTCCTAGCTTCTTCCTGCTGTTCTTGGATATACTTCTTAATTGCTTCCTCAGTGATATTTCCTACTGTTGCTACATAGTATCCTCTAGCCCAGAATGCCTTCGTCCATTTACTGCTTAATTCTGGATATTTATCGAATATCATCAGAGCACTTTTCCCCTTCAGATAGCCGACAAACTGCGAAACGGCTAGCTTCGGTGGGATGCTCACACATATATGTACATGGTCTGAGCATACTGCACCTTCAATGATCGTTACCCCTTTATATTCGCACAGCTTCTTCAGTATTTCTCTTACGTCCGCCTTAATCTGACCATACATTACTTTCCGTCTGTACTTTGGTATGAACACTATGTGGTATTGGCATTTCCACCTCGTATGTGATAAACTCGAACTGTCCATTTGGACCGCCTCCTATATTGATATTGGCTTGCGACACCGATATCATTTTACCATAGGAGGCGTTTTATAACATACGTAACACTACTGTTTATTCTATTCTCCCCAGCTTAGCTGGGGGATTAGTGTTTTCATTTATTATAATACACATTTGAATAACAAATGAGTCAATGAAACCCCACCTTTAACTCATTTCGTCCCCTTGATCAGTAGAAATGTTTGAATAGCTTTTTTTGCTATGCTCATGGTATAATAAATGTGACTTGCAGTGATTTACATAATATTATTGTCAATGAATAACAGTGTCCATAATTTGGTAATCTCCTTAGTAGATGGAAATGTATATAAGCTTATAAAAGATATATCGAGGTAAGATGGATGAAAAAAGACTACAAATTACAAATAATTGATTATAAAATCGGATTACGTACATACAAGACTGGACTTGCTGTGTTTATATGTCTGATACTAACATTTCCTTTTGCTCATCATGTGGCATTGTTTTCTTCTCTAGCAGCAGTAATATGTATGAAGGAAACAAACAAGGATACCTTGGCAGCAGGAACCAATAGAATGTTTGGGACCATCATCGGTGGAGTGCTGGCATATATCTATCTATCATTGGTAAGTGCGGTATCATTTTTAGATGGATGGCCATCTAAAATTATTATATCTGCATTGATCATCGTTTGCATCTACCTATGCAATATCTTTAAAATGAAAGGTGCCAGTGTCATCTGTTGCGCTGTTTTTCTAGTCGTTGTGTTGGCCCATCATGATAATGCGAAAGTACTGACCTATGTTGGAATAAGGGTTTTGGCGACTCTTTTAGGCATAGCTGTTTCTATTGTGGTTAACAGATTTATTGCTCCATTAGCAAATACTTCAAACGATACGGAGGAGAGTAAATAGTATGAAAAAATCTTATTATAAAACCATAAGCTTTGGGTTCGGACATGGTGAGCAGCTTGTAAAAATTGCTAGTGATAATCTATTGGATGTACTGACTGCCAATAAAGTGGATGTGCCATTTGATGAAACGCTTATCATACGACAAGCATTGGAGAATCCTATAGGAGCCATTCCCTTGCATGAGATAGAGCTGGATGGGAAGTCCATTGCCATCATTACCAGCGATATCACACGTCCTTGTCCAACTGCAAAATTGATGCCTTTGTTGTTAGATGCATTGTATGCAGGTGGTGCTAAAAAAGAAAATATTTCACTGGTATTTGCTTTAGGATGTCATCGTCATCATAGCATGGAGGAGCAAAAGATGCTGGCAGGTACTCGAGCTTGGGAAGAAGTACGATGTGTCGACAGCAATCCAGATGATTGTGTTTATATGGGCAGAACAAAAAGAGGTACACCTGTCAACATAACCAGAGTCGTTGCGGAAGCGGATATTAGAATTTGTATTGGGAATATTGAATATCACTATTTCGCTGGCTATTCAGGTGGCGCAAAAGCGATTATGCCTGGAGTTTCCAATCGGGAAGCGATTCAATCCAATCACTCCATAATGGTCGATGAAAATGCTTGTACAGGTAAATTGGAGGGCAATCCACTGCGGAAGGATTTGGAGGAAGCCGCTGACATTTGTGGTGTTGATTTTATATTAAATGTTGTATTGGATGAGCATAAAAAAATACTTTATGCGGTGGCAGGACATGTTAAAGAAGCTCATCGAAGGGGATGCCAGAGACTAGACAGTATTTACTGTAAATATATTTCAGAGAAAGCAGATATTATTTTAGTTGGTCAGGGTGGTGCACCCAAAGATTTAAATCTTTACCAAACCCATAAAGCCTTGGAGATTGCAAAAGTTGCTGTAAAAGACGGCGGGATCATCATTCTAATTGGCTCATGTAAAGAAGGCTTTGGTGAGTCGGTGTTTCAACAGTGGATGGAGGAAGCCAATACACCAGATGAATTGATTGAACGCATCCAATCAAGTTTTCAGTTGGGGGGACATAAGGCTGCCGCCATTGCAATGGTGTTACAGTATGCTGATATTTTTCTGGTATCAGAAATGGCAGATGATGTAGTGGAGCAATGCTTTATGCGTCCTTTCCATTCAGTTCAGGATGCTTTTGATGCAGCTATAGAGAAATTAGGAGCTGATGCAACCGTATTGGCTATGCCATATGCAGGAACCACCTTCCCTAAATTGTAGGAAGTTTTTTCTGATTTAAAATTCGAAAGGACGGTGCTAAAAGATGGCTACTAAGAAAACCACACCTAATATCCATAGGAGTAATCCACCTGAATGGTTCCAACAAAGTGACTTAGGAATATTCATCCACTGGGGAGTATATTCAGTCCCTGCATATGCCCCTGTAGATACGGAGGACTTTGCAACCATAGTGCGAGAGAAACCAGCTGAATATTTGTTTGCCAATCAGCCTTATGCAGAGTGGTACAAAAACAGTATGTCCATTGAGGGCAGTCCAGCACACAAATATCACCAAGAGCACTATGGTGACATGCCCTACGAAGAGTTTTCCAAAGCATTTATTCAAAGTGCAAGAAATGTTGATGTAGAGAAATGGGCTGATATGTTCAGCTCCGCTGGTGCTAAATATGTGGTGCTTGTTACTAAACATCATGACGGCTTTGTTATGTTTAACACGTACCATCCTAACCCCAAGCTTGGCAATTACAACCTGGATTTTGACTTTGTCGGTGACTTGGCTAAAGCATGTCGCTCTAAAGGAATGAAATTTGGAGTTTATTATTCTTCACTTATAGATTGGACCTTTACGGATAAACCGGTAACAACAGTATCAGAATTATTTTTGGGTAATAACAACACAAAAGAATATATGGATTATTGCCAAAGTCATTGGCTGGAGCTTATTGACAGGTATCAACCAGACATCATATGGAGCGACATCGGTTACCCTGCCGATCCAAGGCTGGAGGACTTGTTTGCTTACTATTATAAGAAGGTGCCAGAAGGGCTAGTAAATGACAGATGGACTCAATTTCCTAATTGGCTGAGGAATCCTCTAGGCAAAAAGTTGTTGGATAAGGTCGCTTCAAAGTGGATGGCTGGTGGAGGAGATTACGATGTTAAATACTATGACTATCGAACCATAGAATACACATCAGAGTGGAATGAAAGTGATATATGGTTTGAAATGTGTAGAGGAATGGACAAATCCTTCGCCTATAATAAGTATAGCAAACCATCAGATTTTATTAGCTCAGATGAGGTCAAAAGCATTATTGCTGACATATATCCAAAGAAGGGTAGGCTACTACTTAATGTTGGACCAGATGAAAATGGAGTAATACCTGAATATCAGCAACAAGTGCTTGCGGAATTGAGGGATAGATAATGAGTAAACAGCTATGGAAGTATATAGGGATAGAAGCATCTATATCTCTTGTGATCAACGCTCTTTTAAACGGGCTTATAGCCTATTTTCTGCATAGAAACAGTGAGTTTGTTGCTGTGGATTGGCTCTCTTTAGCTATTGACATAGTTATTACTTCATTATTTATAGGAGCTTTTAATGCCCCATCGGCAGCCAGTAGCTTAAAGAGGAACAAAGCAGAAGGC
>JAAZEK010000116.1 GCA_012512335.1 Clostridiales bacterium
ATAAGTCATCGTCGTCAGAGTGAATTACAGCAGAATGGCCAAGTCCACCTAATTCCAACATAGCTTCGGCATATTCAAACCCTTGTTTTTCATCCTTAACAACAAAGTATGCAAGGACGGGGGAGAGCTTTTCCAAAGAGAGGGGATATTTGCGAGAAGGTTCAGGTAGCTTTGCCAGTAGAATTTTAGTTTTTGCAGGCACAGTAATGCCAGCTTCCTTGGCTATGAAATCAGCAGTCATGCCGACTACCACAGGATTTACTGCCAACTTTTCTACGTTCATAACATATTTGGTGACTAAAGCTGTTTCTTCTTCATTCAGGAAATAACAGTTGTTGTCTTTCATATAGGCTTCGAATTCTGTTTGAATCTCTTCATCTACAATAACTGCCTGCTCAGATGCACAAATCATACCATTATCGAAGGTTTTGGAAATCATTAGGTCGGTGCATGCACGTCCAACATTTACATTCTTATTAATATAGCAAGGAACGTTGCCAGGGCCTACGCCTAATGCAGGTTTACCACAACTATAAGCAGATTTAACCATGCCAGCTCCACCCGTCGCAAGAATGGTAGATACTCCCATGTGATTCATCAAACCATTAGTAGCAGCCATAGAAGGAACTTCGACCCACTGGATACAGTGCTCTGGGGCTCCATTTTTAACTGCTGCATCCCTGAGAATGCGAGCAGCCTCAAGAGAACACTTTTGTGCAGAAGGATGGAAGGCGAAAATAATTGGGTTTCTCGTCTTTGCGCAAATGATGGATTTGAACATGGTTGTTGAAGTGGGATTAGTAACAGGTGTTATACCTGCAACAATACCTACAGGTTCAGCTACCTCTACATAACCTTCATAATCATTCTCATCAACTATACCTACTGTTTTCTGGTCTTTTATGCTGTGATAGATATACTCGGTAGAGAACATGTTCTTGATGGCTTTATCCTCGAAGAGACCACGTTTGGTATCCTCAACTGCCAGCTTGGCAAGATAAATATGATTATCTAAGCCTGCGATGGTCATGGCATGGACGAATTTGTCAACCTGCTCTTGATCCATCTTCATGTATTCTTTCAGAGCTTTGTGGGCATTAGCTACCAATTGATCGATCATTTCATCGACATTTACAGTAGTTTCTGGCTTTTTGTCGATCTTTGCGCTAGTTTCTGTATTTACAGTAGCATCGACATTTTTTGTGTTTTCTTGCTTGTTTTCTGCGTTTGCCTTTTTCATTGCAGAAGCCTCCTTGTATATATTAAAATTTTAAAATTAAAACCTCAGTAAATAGTACTTAACTTGCCATGTGCTATACATAATTGAAAACAAAGTAATAACTTAACTTACCATATATCTATCTAGTTGAAACCAAAGTAAAAGACTAAACTGCCCAATACTATAGATAATCAAGTAGATATATATGACAGTGCACTACTATTAAATGGTTACTGTTGTATAACACTTATAACATAATACTAGATGATTATCAACTTGTCAATAAATTAACAATCTTTTTTACAAATAAATTATTAAAGATTTTTAGGGACTTCTTAATCCATAGCATATAAGGCTGGCGATGGTTGTAAAATTGCTGCATTCGGAGTATAATATTCACTATAATATGGAAGCGTTCACGACTAGAAATCAAAGTTAACAGCAAAGCAATAGGGCATTATCTAGCATTACCTATTTGAATTCTGATTTGAATTCGCAGGTTACGGGTATTAGAAAGGCGATGCTCAGATAATGGCTTAGGTTTCAGCACAGTGAAGCCAATACTAAATAATCATGTTATGTTAATATAGAGGAGGCGGGGGAACAATGAATTGGGAAATGATTTTGAAATTAGTGTTAGCCATGATTTTCGGCGGACTCATCGGCTTGGAACGAGAAATAGGTAACCGTCCTGCAGGATTTCGAACCCACACCTTAGTATGCATGGGATCTGTATTAGTCATGATGACCTCAGAATACATGATGACCATCTATTCCTCGGTTTCAGTTGATCCAGCTCGTCTGGGAGCGCAGGTTATTAGTGGTATTGGTTTCCTTGGAGCAGGCACCATATTAAAGGACGGTTCACGAGTTCGGGGCTTAACTACAGCGGCCAGCTTGTGGGTTGTTGCATGTATAGGCTTGGCTATAGGTGTTGGGTTCTATTGGGGAGCATTAATTGCTACATTGTTATCCTATGTTACCTTGGTATTTTTGAAGAAGTTTGAAGGTTTTGTACCAGGTTATAAGGATTATGATGTTTTCCTAGAAATTCCAAACTCTCCAGGACAGATAGCTAAGATTACCAGTATACTGGCTGATTTACATATCCGAGTAAAAGATATTAGGGTAGATTCTGGAGAGGGTGACCTAACCTATGCTTTTTTCAAATTGGTACTGCCTCCGGGGATAGATAAAAATACAGTTGGTGCAGAATTATCCCGGTTACAGGGAGTCAGCCTGCTGGAAAAAGAGAAAAATGAGGACCACTAAATGTTAAGCAATGAGTTAATGCGAAACATTAAACAAGTAAAGAAAATAGATTAAGGAGGTTGAAAGCTTGAGAGAATTTTTAGCAGAGCTAATCGAAATGCCGGGTGTATCTGGTTATGAAGAGAAGATAGCCGAAAGAGTATCAGATGAATTTTCCCGATATTGCGATGAGGTACACACAGATTCATTTTTCAATGTTTATGGAATCAAACGGGGCACAGCAGCTAATGAAGATTTCGTTATGCCGAAGCTTATGTTAGCAGCTCACATGGATGAAATTGCCCTCATGGTTAGAGACATTGATGAGAAAGGATTTTTGAGATTTACCAATATAGGTGGTGTAGATCAAAGAATCCTGCCAGCACAGGAAGTAACTGTTCATGGGCGAAAACGATTACATGGCATTATTTGCACGGTTCCTCCTCATCTTCAGATAGCTGAAGAATCACAAAAAGTCATGAGGATGAAGGATATGTCTATTGACCTAGGTATGTCAGTAGATAAGGTAAAGGAACTGGTTCGAGTAGGAGATTTGATTACTTTTATCAGCCCACTTGTATCCATGGAAGGCACCATGGTAAATGGAAAGTCCATAGATGATCGTGCTAGTGTGGTTCTATTGGCGGAAACCATGAAAGAATTGGACCGCTTGCAACATCAAGCTGAGGTTGTTTTTGTAGCAACAGTTCAGGAAGAGGTAGGTACCAGAGGCGCTATTATAAGTACATATTCCACTGAGCCAGATATCGGTATCGCAATTGATGTTACCCATGGTGAAACTCCGGATGCTTCTAAAGAAGATACTCAGCCTATGAATAAAGGCGTTGTAGTGTGTAAGGGGCCAAATATGCATCCTGGATTAACTGACAAGTTCCTAGAGACTGCAAAAGAATTTGGTATGGAATGCCTTATTGAAATAGAGCCTCGTCCTACAGGAACAGATGCTCGATCAATGCAGATTTCCCGAAGTGGAGTTCCTACTATTTTGCTATCCATTCCTCTTCGTTATATGCATACAACAGTGGAAACTATGAATATGGACCATATCAAAGCTGGTGCCAGACTCATTGCATTATTTATTGCATCACTAAAGGAGGGGTGGCAGGAATGGTTGAAGTATTAAAAAGGTTAACGGAAGCCAGAGGAGTTTCCGGGAATGAGAATGAAGTCAGAGAAATCGTTATAGAATTAGCAAGTGAAACAGGAGCTGAAGTCTCTGTTGATCGGATGGGCAATGTTATTGCCAGAAAACCAGGAAAAGAAGGCGCGAAAAAGGTCATGCTGGCCGCTCATATGGACGAAGTGGGCTTTATAATTTCCTCAATATCCGAAAATGGAATGTTAAAGTTTCAAACCATTGGCTCAATAGACCAAAGGCTTTTACTTTCCAAGCGTGTTTTGATTGGCAAAAATGCTGTACCTGGTGTAATTGGTGTGAAAGCTATACATTTGCAGTTACCTGATGAGCGTAATCAAGTTGTTAAGCAAAAGCAAATGTTCATTGATATAGGAGCAAGTTCTAAGGAAGAAGCACAGAAGGTTGTACAGCTGGGAGATTATGCATCCTTTGACAGTTCATTTGTACAATTTGGTGATAATAAAGTAAAAGCGAAGGCTTTGGATGATCGCGTAGGTTGTTCTGTTCTCCTTGAGATATTGAAGGAAGACTATGATTTTGAATTTATTGCTTGCTTTACAACTCAGGAAGAGGTCGGGCTTAGAGGGGCCACAGTTGCAGCATATCACCTAGATCCAGATATGGCTGTTGTACTAGAAGGAACCACATGTGCAGATATACCTGACGTGCCAGAGCATATGATGACAACGAGAATGGGTAGGGGGCCAGCGATCTCATTCATGGACAATAGTTCCATTGCCAATCCAAAGCTATTTAAGCAGATGGTTGAAACAGCAGAAGCTCATGGAATACCCTATCAGATTAAAGAAAATATTGCCGGTGGTAACGATGCAGGCACAATTCAAACAGCCCGTAGTGGCGTTGCTACCGTAGTGGTATCAACACCTTGCCGTTACATACATTCACCATCTTCCATGTTAGACCTGGAGGATTATTATAATGCTGTACGATTAGTGAAAGAATTTTTGAAAGGATGTGAATCCCATTGAAAAGCTTATTAGAGAAATTAACAGGAATATATGGACCTTCAGGGAAGGAAGAAACCATTAGTCAAGCAATCAGGGAAGAGATTAAGGATTATGTAGATGAGATTAGTGAAGATGTAATGGGGAATCTTATCGCAGTTAAAAAAAGTAGTGTTCCTAATCCTAAGAAAGTTATGTTAGCGGCCCATATGGATCAAATTGGGCTAATAGTAACCAATATAGATGAGAATGGTTTTTTACGTTTCTCCAATATAGGTGGTATAAATCCATTTAATGTTATGCATCGTAGAGTTGTATTTGAAAATGGTACAACAGGTGTGGTAGCTTATGAAACAGAATTGGAGGATATGAAAGGCCTGAAGTTAAACAAAATGTTTATCGATATCGGTGTTGCCAATCGAGACGAAGCAAAAAAACTAGTTGGCATTGGTGATGTAGCGGTCTATCATGCTCCCATGGCAGTAAGCGGAGATCGCTATTTTGGTTGTGCTATGGATGATCGGGCAGGTTGTGCTGTTTTGGTGGAAACCATAAAAGCTGTTAAAGATTCCCCAAATGAACTGATTTTTGTATTCACTACCCAGGAAGAGGTTGGTCTGCGAGGAGCAAAAACCTCTGCATATGCTCTTGAACCAGATATTGGTATTTCAGTTGATGTTACTATAAATGGCGATACGCCTAAATGTAGACCTATGGCAATTAATTTAGGCGATGGGCCTGCAGTAAAGATAAAGGATTCATCTGTCATCAGCCATCCCAAGGTGAAAAATTTAATGATAAAGCGTGCAGAAGAAGCAAAGTTACCTTATCAGTTGGAGGTATTGGAGTTTGGTGGAACAGACTCTGGTGCAATTCACCTCACTCGTGGGGGCGTCCCACCTGGGGTGATATCCATTCCTTGCCGTTATGTCCACTCAGCCCATGAGATGGTAGATAAGAATGATCTGGATAATGCTGTAAAACTACTTACTTATATACTTGAGAACGAAATAGAGTGAGTGAGGCAGGGGAGGGTTCTCGTGCTTCCAATATACCTGCACCTACACAAAATTCAAATAAGCCCATATAGGAGTCACATCCTACATGGGCTTATGTAGCTTTTTTAAGTTATTTTAATAAGATCATATTGCTATAACTTCATATTACATAACATCAAATTTCCATGGTCATGCCATCCTCGGCTATAAAAACTTTATCTCCTAAATTCTTCTTAGCTGTTGCTAACTCTTGTTCCTTGTTATTCAAAATATACCTGCCATTATGAATAAATCCTAATGTACCAATGTTTTTGTCTTTAATATAATTGCAGACATCCTCTGGTTTGAAATGTCCAGTTTCCATCAGAAGGAGGTCACAATTTTCGATTAATGAATCTATATCGCTTAATGAACCTAGATCACCAGAAAAGACTATGCTTCGGCCCTCTGCTTCTATTCTATATGAGAATGACATCCACTTTCCATCATCTGGAACTCCCAGATGGGTATTATGTAAGGCGGTTACACTAAAACCGTTTTTCTTGTAGATCTCGCCATCGTGTACTTCTTTTCTATTTAAGGAAAAATTGGTTTTGAAACCGCCTTCTGTTTGGCTGAGCAGCAACATTAACCCATCCCAGGTCTTGTTGTTTGCCAAGTATACATCAACACTTTTGCCAGCCATATCACCTGTTAAAGAGTCAAGTTTGCGAATGTTCCAAAGGAGGTTCCCCAGTCCGCCTACGTGATCCATATGAGAATGACTGATAAAAATATTGCTGATAGACATTAAATCAAGCCCCATAAGATGTGCAGTATAAGAACAGCCTTCACCTGCATCAAACCAATAAAGCTCTTTGTCCTTTTCGATGGCAAACGATACATGCTTTCTGTTAGGCATAGGTTCAGTACCTGCACAAGTTCCAAAAAAATGAATTTTCATGATATCCTCCTCCGATGTGTAGTTAACATTGTTATGACTATAGACTGTCATATTAATTACGATTAATTTATCCATCGTCAAGACGCTCACTTCTATTAGTGGAGCGTTCACTCTTATAAATTCAGGTGGAGTAGAGTCTCCATCTGAATCCCCGATGTTTTGCTATAGGCAAAACGAGTTCACTGGTATTCTGATTTGAATTATACCTGCAAAGATATATTAAAACAATAGTTTCACTGAGGTTCCTGAAAAGATTCCTTCCATATGATTTATTATTTCGGTGTGAACAGTAGCCATTGAGCAGGAGATGTGTAATCGAATGTTGTAATATATTAAGTATGAAATTAAAAAGTAGATAATATGTGCCTAAGGGATATGATAACAAAAGCTAGCACATAACAAAACTTTGGGGGTAGATAAAAAGATGCGAGAAGAATGGAAAACAGCAGCTATTGAAAACTATAAAAAATCCTACAATAAGCAATGGAAGAACGTGTTTGAACAGCTTCGTTCAAAGGAATATGAGCATCATATGTGGATGCTTGGACCATCTAGCTATGTGTTCTCAACTAATGGAGTCCGTTGGGGTATAGATTTGCAATTTAGAATGCCTTGGATCGCGGAAACTGTGAAAGATGCATTGGTAGATGACTTGGCTACTCTAGATTTTATCATTCTAACTCACGAGCATAGTGATCACCTTGATTATTCATTACTTTCCATGTTGAATGACTTGCCTATCAAATGGCTAATACCAGCCTTCTTTAATCGTGACAAAATACTGGATACAGGCATTTCACCTCATCGCATCGACTGGATAGAATCTGAAAAAATTTACTATATGGACAAATTATCTATTACGACATTTAACAGCCTACACTTTCGACCAGACGGACGGGGTGTACCGGAGCTGGGTTTCTTAGTAGACACCAGACTTTCGCGATTATTATTCCCATCTGATGTGCGGGAATATGATGCTGCTAAGATACCAAGTTTTGATAATGTAGACTGTTTGTTTACCCATGTTTGGCTTGGCGATGGGAATGCACTTAATCTACCGTGCGAACCTTATCTTTCCGATATTTGTGAATTCAGTTTTTCATTAAATCCAAAGCGGGTATATATGACCCACCTGTATGAGATTGGACGTCCTATAGAAGCAATGTGGACATATACACATGCTGGGCTTGTGGCTGATGGATTACTAGCACTTAATCCAGACCTTGAAATTGTTGTTCCTCGTATTGGTAAAGCGTATTCGTTACTGATATAAGAGTGAAGGAGTAAGGAACTAATATTAGAGGGAAGAAATAAAGTACGTAACACATAATACATAATACAAAATACAGAGGTAGATTAGGGGGAATACTATGATTGGTGTATCATTACCATTGGGCATTTTGAAGGATGATCCACAGACTAAAGCGCAGGTGATTTTGCTTGAACAATTTGGTGGAAGGGATTGTTTTTTGAAAGAGCTTATAAATCAAGGAGTAGGCTCTATCGAATTAAGAGCAATAAATACAGGCATTTTGGCTCAAGAGGTTCAGACGTGTACACAAGCTGTTTTTGACAATGGCTTGTCATGCACAATTCATGGGCAGCTCGAA
>JAAZEK010000117.1 GCA_012512335.1 Clostridiales bacterium
CCAGTGATCTGCCATGATCCAAACGCGCTTCGCATATTCGGTAGTGATAATGACATAGATAAACTAACCCTTACAGAGTTTCTTTCACTTCGTCACGTTTCTAACAGGTGTTATCCGTCGCATTCTTTAAGTGATGTTCTAGACTGTAAGATTGAACCTATCTTGCTACATTGTAAAATAACTGGTCAGCTTATAAATATTTTACTACAACACCTACGCCAATACAACTATGAGGATAAAGTGATTATAGGTGTATACCAGCCTGATGATGTAAGTAGGGTCAAAAACTTTAATCCAGCTATCAAAACATTAGCTTTTATGCAAAGCGCTAACGATTACGAATCTTATATTCAAAATGGAGTAGACATCATCCGTTTATGGGAGCAATGGGTATCTGTTAAGGCTGTAGATAGTATACTTAATACTGGACGCAAGGTTTGGATAATGGCAAACTCACCTCATTTAGGTGGCACAGGTTATACTTCAGTAGAAAATATCCAATTATGGTCCGATATGGGCGTTGATGGTGTTCTGATAGATGATATCGAGTGGGCTTTGAAAGCTTTCCCTAAAATATAACGCTATATTGCTAATCCTAGTATATACCGACCATATGGGGAAAGAAAAGACGCCCGTATGAGCGCCTGATATAATTAAACATCTATTAGATCATTGTCCTACACTATTCCATTCACCGCTGATGGTTTCTACAAGATTCATAAGCTCGACAGTAATTGTATTGGATTTTTCTACAAACTGTTTATCAATAAACATACTGATTTGACGTCCGCCCCCAACACCAACCTGCCCATAATCTTTCGTTTCGCCGACTTCTCCTTTTTCGTTGGTAAAACGAACAGAGTTTGCCTGCCTTCTGACATTTGATATATCCTCGCCTTCCTCTTGGATTCTTTTTAAGTGTCTTTGTTGCGCTGCCCAAGAACCTGGCCCCGAAACACTAATAGTATCATTAAAAGCTGGACTTTTCATTAATATGGAAAATTCTAAGCCTCTATCATCTGCATATAATGATTGAAGGATGTACTCCGTACCTGCGTATATTCCCAGATTCTCATTTACTGTCTGCCTGAATCCACCTTCCTCCATTTTGCTATGAAAAGCCTTAGCATCGAGATCAAATGTAAGATTTTTATCCGTAACAAGTTGTATCACGTCTAAGTTGATAGTATATTCTTCTGAGAAATTGTTCATTGCTTGTAATTCTATCTCATAATGTTCTTCGCCCAGGTATGAAGCCCATTTAGAAAATCGAATTTTTTCATCTGAATTCCCAATAAACTCCCCTTGGATCTCCGCTATTTCTCTCCCATTCAAGCCAGAAGCCTTAAACTTCAATGTGCTTTTTTGTGTCTCTAGTACCAAATCCTGAAAATCCAATGTTATACCGTCAGGAATAGATATGCTATTCTCAACTTTCACTCTGCTGGCTTGCTCTCTGATAGGATCGTACATAGCAGAAAACTCAATTATCCCAACATCAATATGTTCCTGTCTCCAATTAAATGGTTGTACTTTTGGAATATAAGTAATGTTCAGTTCAATTTTTAATTGCTCAGCAACAGCATCGTTAACCGGAGCAAACCGCTCCCTTTCATTTTGAAAGCTAAAATCCTTATAATACATACCGTTGTAAGATATCCATTCTTCCCTATGCATCCCCCCGGAAAATGTGATGGATCGTATAGGACTCCCCTCGTGTTCTTTTTCCCAATACATTGCTCCCGAGATCTCTACGTCATCAATCTTACCTAAGCCTTCACCAGGGTTAATATGAAAAAATACATGGATTTTTTCATTTCCATACCATATATGATCGAAATATGCAGTACCCAGTCCTTCAGGTAGTTCGATGCTTTTACCAATGTTCTGATAGTTACCTTCTCTTTGAGCTCGTTTCAAGCCAGGCACCTTATTTGCGTAATAATTGAATATATCCTCTTCGCTTCCGACATAGGTTATAGCTCTTTCTGACTGACGCCCAGCAAAGAAAGCACCAATGCTGATAATAATTATAATTAAAAAAACACCTATGAAGGCTCTAAACATATATTTCTTTGCTCGTATAATAATTGCTTTGAAACCTTCTTTAGCATCAAACGGATCCGATAGAACATCCTCTGGTATTGGGTCGGAGGTATTTATATATTGCTCCAGGGCATCTTTGCATAGTAGGCAGCTATTTATATGTTCTTCTATTGCGTCTCGTGTTTCACCAGTTATACCATCTTCAAGATACAAAGGCAATAATTCCTGTACCAACGAACACTCATTTTTCATTATTCAACACCCTCCATTTGCTTATATTTCTTTCGAAATTCTAATCTGCTGCGGTAAATATTAACCTTTACCCAAGATAAGGACCGTCCCATAATCTTCGCGATGTTGTCATAAGGTAGTCCATGCCAGTCTCTTAATATTATTAGTTCTTTTTGTTGCTCAGTTAGACTTGATATAACCCTATTGATAAGCAAATTCTTCTCTTTGGATTCCAGCATTGCATCAGGTATGTTGGTATCATTTCTATCAGGCAATTCATAATAGATCGATTCTAGGCTAACAGATGAATACTTGTTTCTTTCAATCCATTTACGATATACATTTCGTGCAATGCCAAAGATCCAGGTAGTTACTTTGGAATCGCCTCGGAAGGATGGTATGGATCGTATAACCTGAAGAAAAGTTTCCTGAGTTAGATCTTCAGCTACTTGAACATTATTAGTTAAACCATAAAGGTAGGTGAAAACCGGCTTTCGGTATTGCCTATACAATGATTCTATAGATTCCATGCCTACCTCCCTAAGAAAATATTCCCTATCTCTTTGGCTATCTAAACATATAGTACTAAAAATGCAAGAAAAGTTACAATCAATTCACCCAAGGCGGTATTATCGTTACCAATTTTTTATTGAATATAATTCGTTTTAAAGATAATATAAGAAGGTATCGACTAGAACATCGCTGAAAAGAGGAGCACTATGGCAAACACATCAAAAACAAGAATGCCTAAGAAGAAGAAACGATTAATTATTCTAGGAACAATGCTTCTACTAGTATTACTGATTTGGCTAAATAACACCAATCTATTTTATTCCGATGAAGGAAACTACAAATTGCTAGCTCATAGGGGACTGGCACAAACATTTGATATCTCACAGGTAGAGTGGGATACAAACACGGCCGAAGTTATCTACGAACCTGAACATCCTTATTTAGAGAACACAATCGAATCAATGCAAGCTGCATTTGATTTAGGTGCAGATGTAGTGGAATTTGATATCAAGCTAACGAAAGATAATAAGCTTGCAGTATTTCACGATCATGCTTTGGAATATCGAACTGACGGGGTAGGCGAAGTTCTAGATTATACCATGGACGAACTGAAAAAACTTGATATTGGGCACGGCTATACTGCTGATAACGGTACCACTTACCCCTTCAGAGGTAAAGGAATTGGATTAATGCCTAACATTGAAGAAGTGTTATCTACTTTTGCAGACAAAGAATTGCTGATTCATATAAAAGATGGAAATATTAAATCTTATGAAGTTCTATGGGATGACTATTTGAGCAATATGACATCAGAGCGTTTGGCACAGATAACAGTTTATGGTGATGATGCAGGAATGGAGTATCTGAGACAACAAAGTCCCACCCTACGTATTTTATCCATGGCAATGCTGAAATCTGCCTTGCTTAAATATGAACTAGTTGGCTTTACAGGGTATATACCAAAGGATATGCATAACATGGAAATTCATATACCGTTAATGTATGCAAAGTTTCTTTGGGGTTGGCCTAACAAATTTGTTGAACGAATGGATTCAGTAAATACTCGTGTAGTTATTGTAGAAGGAGAAGGGAAATGGTCAGAAGGCTTTGATACAGAAGAAAGCCTGTTAAACATTCCAGATGGTTATAAGGGCTATGTATGGACTAATCGGATTGATAAAATTAATAAATAGTTTCTTTCTGTAACTCATTTTGAACAGAGAAGGGAGTAACTTTATGGCAAAAAAATCAGAAAATAAGAGGTCCGAGTTTTGATCGGACCTCCCTTTTTTACTAATCTCTCTTAAGCTGAACTTCCTGCTCA
>JAAZEK010000118.1 GCA_012512335.1 Clostridiales bacterium
GGTATTATTCTCCTAAAGAAGATGCCTGGATTGACAACGAGCAGCTTCCTCCAATGTTTAAAGAGGATTTCCTTGGTGAATTGATAGCCTATGGAAAAACCAAAGCTGTAAGTGTATTCCCATTGGTGAACTCATATGGACATAATACATTGATTCCAGCCCAGTATCCTGAAGTATCTGCAAAAGACGAAAATTGAGAACCATCCTTAACTGGGTTCTGCACCTCCAATCCAAAAACATATGAGGTTTTATTAGATATATATGATGAAATCGTAGACAGATATCTAATTCCCAATGGAATGGACAGCTTCCACGTTGGTTTGGATGAGGTCTGGGATGGACTTGCTCATAATGCAAATGATATTTTCAAGTCTCGTTCTCCTTGGTGCAAATGCTCTGATTGTATTGAACTTAGCCGTAAAGAATTATTTAGGAATCATGCTATTAAGCTTTTGAACCATCTGAAGGGTAGAGGTTTGAAAAACATCTACATGTATAGTGATATGCTCTTAAGACCAGGAGAAGATCATGGTGACGTTGATAATACACAGGAAATGATAAAAGCACTTAAAGACAATGAATTAGATGATATTGTAGTTATAGACTGGTGGACATACTCCGACTTCAAGGACAATTTAATGTATCAAACAACTCGTCCAGAGCTTGGATTTAGAAGAACCGTAAAGCCATGGAACGGCTACTATCACTGGACTGTGCTTTCAAATCCACTTCGTAACATCTACCTTTTAGGCGAGATAGCTAATAGGGAAGGCGTTGAAGGTATGCAATCCTATTCTGCCTGGGATGAAAGCTACGATAGAAATAATACCTGTCAGGCAGATTATAGTTGGAACTTTAAAGGCGCAGGCTCAATTGGCTGTGTAACAGATAGATATGTAGAGCGTAATTTTGGAGCACAGTACGATAAAGCTCGTAGAGCATTTGAACTAATTGATTTGGTTACAGAACATAGAAACGAGAAATACGAAGACGGAACTCCTGTATTATCTAAATACGGTATATTGCTTAGTACACTATCGTATTATTTCTATAGTTATGTGCGTGAAGGCAAGCCCTACCCAAGAATTTTCCCTGGTGAACCACTTAGCACAATAAATGCTGACCGAGTAAATTACTTGCGAGAAATTAATGAAATAGCTTCAATGTCCAAAGAAGCATCTGCGCTATTAAGCGAAGTTGCAGCCGATCCACGATGTAATACAAAGATGGCAAAGCGCTTCCTATATGAGGTGGAAAATTATCTTTGCCTAGCAGAAGACTTCCTTGCTCTGTTTAAGATGATAGATCTTGCAGATAGCTGTGAAGGCGAATATTGTAATTGTGTAATTAAAGAAATTAAGTGCTTAGCTCAGGAAAGAAAACTTGCCAGGCTAGCTCTTATGACAAGGCTGGAGGAAACAAAGGAAGAATTCCTGATGTCAAGTCATATGAGAAACCAGAGTATATTCATGCAGTTCTTTGCTGACCTTGAGGGATATTTAGCAAACACCAAGACAGAGGATGTTAAGCTGGACTTCTATGATATGCGTTATCTAGAAAGTGAAGCATTTAAGAAGCTAAGATAGCTGAATTTTAGTTACTGAGGGAGCCACTTATATAAGTGGCTTTCTCTAGCCTTATTATTGTTATTAGCTTTCTGAGTATATAAGAATAATTTGAACCTTGGATTAATACCGTAGTAAAAATTTATAAAAGGGGATGTCAAAATGGAAAATTACAGAAATGATTTTAA
>JAAZEK010000014.1 GCA_012512335.1 Clostridiales bacterium
ATAACAAGCTTCTCCATGAAAAAGGCGTCATATCAATGGCCAGAAGCAAAAGCTTTGATTCTGCGGGTAGCCAGTTTTTTATAACCGTAAAAGCTCAACCTGGCCTGGACGGAGATTATGCGGTTTTTGGAAAAGTAGTAGATGGTATGGACATAATTATGGATATTTCAAAGGTTTCTACAAATAAGAACGATCGCCCACTTGATGATGTAGTCATCAAATCGATAAAGGTGGATACCTTTGGACATGAGTATCCTGAAGCAAAAAAAATTAAATAATCTTTTTACGAATTATCGTAATAGATTCGATAAGGATGGACATAATAGAATTAAACCCCCTATATTACAGAACGAAGGTTACATACAAGCAATTCGTACCCTTCGTTCTTTTTTATGCTTTTTGTACCAATCCCTCGCCTCCTATGTATAATATTGAAATACCTTGAAACCCCTTGAATTATTCTGTAACTATAGTATAATATAAATTATACTACCATATTATGGAATCGAATTTTGGAAAGGATAGTGATATTATGTCGATTTCTATCAATGAAATCAAAGAATATCTTATAAAAAATAAGGTCAAGCCTTCTTTTCCGAGGCTTAAGGTATTTGAGTATTTAGTATCCCACCCATCTCATCCCTCTGCAGATGATATTCATAAGTCTCTCGTGGTTGAGATGCCCACTCTTTCCAAAACCACAATTTACAATACCCTTGATTTGTTTCTTGAATCTAATATAGTTCGTTCACTAACTATAGAGGGCAATGAACTTCGCTACGATGTTGATGTCAGCAACCACGGCCATTTTAAATGTGAGCAATGTCTTACCATCTATGAGTTTGATATGGACCCCACTTTTATAAATCCTAGCAGCTTGGAAGAGTTTACTATTTCAGAAAGGAATGTATGCTATAAAGGTATCTGCCCAAAATGTCAATCGACTGAGGAGAATACCTCAGCCTAATCTCTGCTCTATTAATTTGGCAAGCTTCACAGCTACCTCTTCAATAACCCTTTGATTCGCACCTTCAATCATTACCCGAACAACAGGTTCGGTACCTGAAGGTCGAATCAAGACTCTTCCTTCATCTTTAAATTGAGACTCAATTTTCTCAATCTCTCCTTGAATCATCTCATCATCCAGATAGCGATATTTATCCTGTTCAGATACCTTAGCATTTACCAATACCTGAGGATATTTCCGCATGCCTGCTGCTAGCTCCGATAAAGGCTTGTCATTGCGTTTCATGACTCCTAAGAGCTGTAATGCAGTTAAAATACCATCTCCCGTAGTATTATAATCTAAGAAAATAATGTGCCCTGATTGCTCTCCACCGAAATTATAGCCATGCTCCTTCATAAATTCAAGAACATATCGATCCCCTACTTTAGTCTTCTCCAGCTTACATCCGGCCTTATTTAAGGCACGCTCCAAACCAAGGTTACTCATCACCGTGCCAACCACAGTGTTATCCTTGAGCAAACCCCTTTTCATTAAATCCAAACCGCATATCAACATGATTTGATCGCCATCAACCAAGTTTCCGTGCTCACTTACCGCGATTAGACGATCGGCATCTCCGTCAAAAGCAAGACCTACATCAGCACCTGATTCCCGTACCAGATCCTGTAACTTTCCAGGATATGTGGAACCACAATTATCGTTAATATTTATACCATCAGGTGTATGATATGTGGTTATAACTTCCGCTCCCAGGGCACCAAAAAGCATAGGAGCAACCTCATAGGAAGCACCGTTGGCACAATCCAGTACAATCTTTAACCCTTTTAAATCTATATCTATGGTTTTTTTTAAGAAACTAACATAATCCCTAACAGCGTTTCTGAACCGTACTCTACGTCCTACTTCCATGCCCACTGGTACAGGCATGCTTTCAGTTCCATCAAGAATAATACTTTCAATGCGTTCTTCCAGCTCATCTGGCAGTTTGTGACCAATGCTATCAAAGTATTTAATTCCATTATACTCCATAGTATTGTGAGAAGCGGATATCATAACACCAGCATCCGCTTCGTAATGCCTAGTTAAATAAGCAACCGCTGGGGTAGGAATAACCCCTAAAACTACGGCTTCTGCTCCTACTGAGCATATACCTGCCATTAGTGCAGCCTGCAACATATCACCACTCAGACGAGTGTCCTGACCAATGAGAATTCTAGGTTTATGCTTGGCCATGGTTAATACATATGCTCCAGCCTGGCCTAGCTCATATGCCAGCTTACAGGTAAGGTCTGTATTTGCGAGACCTCTGACTCCATCTGTTCCAAAAAGACGCCCCATTTGATGTCCCCCTTCTTACACTCCAAACTCTTCAATGATATACTTCTGGGCTGTATAGACAGAAACGGCACCATCAGCTGCCGCAGTTATCAATTGTAGTAAAGGCTTCTGTCTAAGATCTCCTGCTGCAAATACACCAGGTATGTTGGTTCTCATGTTTTCATCAGTTAGTACATAGCCTGCTTCACTCATGTTTACTTTATCCTTAACTAGCTCACTGTGAGGCTGTATTCCGATGGCTACAAAGGCTCCATCCACAGCAATATCTCGCTTCTCGCCTGTCTTTACATTGTTAACACGAATTCCAGTCACATTGCCTTCACCTAGAATGGCTTCCACTGTTGAGTCCCAGACCTTTTCAATTTTCTCATGTTCAACCACTCGGTCAGCAATAATTTTCGTTGCTCTCAAAGTATCCCGCCTATGAATTAAGTAAACCTTATTAACATATTGGGCAAGGAATAAAGCATCTTCTGCTGCAGTATCTCCACCGCCAATAACTGCTACATCCTTATCTTTATAAAAAGCACCATCACATGTGGCGCAATAGGAAACACCCCGCCCGCGAAATTGGTCTTCTTTATCCAAGCCGAGTTTTTTAGCATCTGCACCCATGGACAGTATAACTGTTTTCGCCTCATAAACCTTGTCTTCTGTGATAACCTTTTTTATTCTGCCATCAAGCTCTAAGCTGATAATTTCTTCATATTGGATTTCCAATCCAAATTTTCTTGCATGATTCTCTATTTTCATAGCAAAATCTGGCCCACTGATAGGTTCATCCAGACCCGGATAATTATCAATTAAATCCGTTGTTGCAGCCTGACCTCCAGTAAACATTTTTTCAAAAAGTAGAGTATCAAGCCCAGCTCGCTTTGCGTACATTCCCGCCGTTAAGCCTGCCAAACCCCCACCAACTATAATAATATCTAACATTCAATCGCCTCCTGATACATAATAACCTTTATTACGCTCTAACTAACATCCTCAAATGGAACTGTAGTTATTATATGCCTTATTGATTAGTATAACCTATTTAGCTAATTTTGGGAATGCTTTAAGTGGTAAAATTGCATTTTAGATTTCCAAACCTAAATTTCCAAGTCAAAAAAACAGAAAAGAGTTCTAATCATACTTTGAAACATGTAATATTACATATCATGTAAGGTAAAAACTATGATCGCTTTCCTTACATCATCATCTTATCAAACTATTTTAAAAACAAAAGGAGAAATTCCATGAGATTTTACATGAGGCAACCGAAGCAAACATTCTATCTCACTTTGGTTCTTTTAATAATTGTCATTGGTTTATACGCATTAAATGCTCATACGCAACAAGCCAACATACAGCTTAATTGCGAACAACAAGATAGTCCATCCATAATAACCTACACCTATGTCATCATCAATCCATATGAAAATGTTGACTGGAATACATATGGTCAGTTCAAGGCAAATTTTCATGCACACTCCTCAAATTCTGATGGCGGCCAGCTCACAAAGGATATGGTGGAAGATCACTACACAAAAGGCTATGATATTCTTGCTATGACTGATCATAATTATCTCACCAAAAGTTGGGACAAGACTGCGAGGGGTGCGATTGCATTAGAAAGAAAAATCGAAGTAGAAGCAGGTGCTGGCCGAAATGGAAAAGGTATGATAGGCATTGACAACACCAATGAGCATTCACATTCGGACCACATCAATTCCTTCTTTGCCAACTACAACAGTGCATCTGGCGAAACCATGGCAGACACCATTCAATCAGTTGAAGAATTAGGTGGTATTACCCATATCAACCATCCAGGCAGATATACAGGAGGTTCAAAAGGTGGTAGGAAAGGTAGGGAAGCTTCCAGCAACCCCGATACTGTAAAGAAATATGTAGATCTTTTCAACTCATACAAATCCTGCCTAGGTATGGAAATTGTTAATAAACTCGATAATGTGAGCAGAAGTGATAGAATTTTATGGGACAACATCTTAAAAGAAATGATGCCCAGCGGGCGTTTCGTATGGGGCTTTGCCAACGATGATAGCCATAGCCTCAACGCTACCGGCTATGCTTGGAATGTCATGCTAATGCCTTCACTTTCTCAATCAGAGGCAAGAAGCTCAATGGAAACAGGATCATTTTATGCTGTCAGCTGTGTTTCACGTCCCGATGGAATCAATACATCGCTACCCAACGGAGACAGTATGCCGGGCAGCGGTCGCTCGAGCACTTTATACTTGCTTGAACAGTCAACTCCCAGTATTTCAAATATAGCAGTCAGCCAGACAGATGACACGACCTCAATCTCCATTAGTGGTGCAGACTATGACCTTATAGAGTGGATCGCGGACGGTATAGTCATTGCCACCGGGAATACCCTTCATATCAATGACTATCAAGATGAAATCAACAGCTATGTCCGCGCTCAGCTCAAGAGCGAAACGGGCATTGCCTTTACTCAGCCTTTCGGTATTAAGGAAAGGATATTTGTAAAAAAAGAGCCACATTTCTGTAGCTCTTTAATAGATGTTTTTATAGAATTATCTCTTGGAGAACTGTGGAGCTCTACGGGCACCTTTAAGACCGTATTTCTTTCTCTCCTTCATTCTTGGGTCACGAGTTAGGTAACCTGCCTTCTTAAGGGCTGGACGAAGTTCGTCGTCTACCTTAAGCAGTGCACGGGAGATTCCATGACGGATTGCGCCTGCCTGTCCTGTGTATCCGCCGCCATGTACATTAACCATTACATCGAACTTGCTTAATGTATCAGTTAGCACTAAGGGCTGACGGGAAATAACTTTCAAGGTCTCTAAACCAAAATAGTTGTCAATGTCTCTACTGTTAATGGTAAACTTGCCATCTCCGGGTAATAGTCGAACCCTAGCAACGGATTTCTTTCTTCTTCCTGTTCCAAAATATTGTACTTTGGCCATTTTGTTTTTCCTCCTTTCGTGCACTTTACAGTTCTAGCAATTCCGGCTGTTGTGCTTCATGATTATGAGCCGAACCTGCATAAATTTTTAATTTTTTCAACATTTGTCTTCCTAAGCTATTTTTTGGAAGCATGCCTTTAACTGCTAGCATAATCGCTTCAGTAGGCTTCTTGTCCATAAGCTGATCAAAGGTAATTTCCTTCAATCCACCTGGATAATTAGAATGGCTTCTATATAGTTTTTGCTCTGATTTATTGCCGCTAACTGTGATCTGCTCGGCATTGATGACAATTACAAAATCACCTGTATCCACATGGGGAGTATAGGTAGGTTTGTGTTTTCCTCTAAGAATTTTTGCAATTTCAGATGAAAGCCGTCCTAAGGTTTTCCCTTTGGCGTCCACTACATACCATTTGCGTTCAACAGTATTGGAATTGGCCATATAGGTCTTCATCGTTGTTCCCTCCAATCAAGTTCAAAATAGGGTAATACATTTTCACATTTATCATTCAAAGATCCGGGGCTAGTGGATCTTATTTGACACTAATCTTTATTTTAATACATGCAGCACGGTGTGTCAAGCCGTTTTTTATTGATTTCCCGCTATTCATAGCAGTTCATCATAATAAACTTCTTCTAGGAACAAACCATTAGCAGGAGCAGTTGCGCCCACTTTTTCTCTCTTCCTGTAAGCTATAATATCCGGAATTACATTGGCAGAAATCTTTCCCTTCCCCACATCTATCAAGGTTCCTGCCATAATCCTAACCATATTATAAAGAAAGCCGTTTCCTGTGACTGTAAAATGCAGAAGGCTTCCGTCCTGAATCAACTTAGACTCATATATGGTACGGACTGTTGACTTAACAGGAGAACCAGTTGCCATAAACCCCGCGTAATCATGAGTGCCTTCAAATATTTTTGCTGCTTCCTTCATGGCTTGTATATCCAGAGGTGAGCTAACATGGTGTAAGTATTGCCGGTCTATTGCTGTGCCGTGAGTGTTGTTTATAATAGAATACCGATATTTCTTTCCAGTAGCAGAGAAACGAGCATGGAAGTCCATTGGAACTTCTTTAGAACAGTTGATACGTATATCACTAGGTAACATAGAATTTAGTGCATAACTGTATCTTTCAGGTGGAATAGTTGAACTGGTCTTAAAATTCGATACTTGACCTCTTGCATGAACTCCACTATCTGTCCGCCCCGATCCAATCACATTAACAGGCTCGCCACAAAGCTTTTCTAATGATTCCTCAAGTTTCTGCTGAACTGTCATAGCGTTTTTCTGCCTTTGCCACCCAGCATAACTGGATCCATCATACTCTATAGTGAGCTTGATATTCCTCATAGCTTTTGCCACCTATAAGTATGTGTTCAAAAGGACCGCTGCTATCAACAGCGCTGTTATTCCAAATGCAACAATATCCAAGTGACCCATAGTAAAGATTTTCATGCGGGTTCTACTGTCTCCACCACGATAGCAACGAGCTTCCATAGCCATGGCCAAATCATCTGCACGACGGAAAGCACTGACAAATAAAGGGACCAATAAGGGAATAAGTGACTTGGCTCTCTGTATTAAATTACCACTTTCAAAGTCAGCTCCTCTTGCCATTTGCGCCTTCATTATCTTATCGGTCTCTTCCAATAAGGTAGGAATAAAACGAAGAGCAATGGTCATCATCATTGCCAGCTCATGTGATGGAAATCTAATGACTTTCAAAGGCTTGAGCAACATCTCTATGCCGTCTGTTAAGGCTATTGGAGAAGTAGTTAAGGTGAGAATTGAAGTACCAGTAACTAGGAATAGCAAACGCAATACCATAAATGTTGCCTGGTGCAGACCTTCTCTAGTAATGCGCAAAAACCAGAAGCTAAACAGGGTTGTTTCCCCCTGCGTAAAAAAGACATTTATAAAAAATGTAAGGAGTATAATAAACAGAAGAGGCTTTAGACCCTTTAATATGTATTTTATAGGTATTTTTGATAGAAATATTGTAAGTGCCATAAAGGCTATAATAAATAAATAACCAGTATAATAGCGAACAAAAAATATAATAATGATGAACAGGAAAGTAATTACCAGCTTAGTTCTAGGGTCCAGCCTATGGACGGGAGAATCCGACGGATAATATTGACCTATAGTAATATCCTTAAGCATGATGGGGCCCCCCCTCCAAAATCTCTTTCAAAACATTCTTTGCCTGGTTAACTGTATAAATATCAGTTGGTACATCAAGTCCTTTATCTCGCAGAGCTAGCATCAGATTGGTAATTTGCGGGACATCAAGCCCCATTTCCTTCAGCTCGCTGGAATGTGTAAATACTTCACTAGGTGTGCCAGTTAAAGCCACACTTCCTTGATTCATTACGATAATTCTATCTACTAGTCTGGCAACATCTTCCATACTATGAGACACCAAAATAATCGTATATCCTTTCTCACGATGAAGGGCAGATATCTCTCCAAATATTTCATCTCGGCCTCTAGGGTCAAGTCCTGCTGTAGGTTCATCAAGAATCAGTATATCCGGCCTCATAGCCAATACCCCTGCTATGGCAACTCTACGTCGTTGACCGCCACTTAGTTCAAAGGGGGATCTATCCTTAATTTCATCAAAAGGAAGACCAACCAATTGCACTGATTCCAATACCCGGGCATCGATTTCCTCTTGAGATAAACCCAGATTTTTCGGACCGAAGGCAATATCTAGAGCTACTGTCTCTTCAAAAAGTTGATGTTCAGGATACTGAAATACCAAACCTACTTGTTGGCGTAGTTCTCTTAGATTCTTACTGTCCTTGTGAATACGAATTTCGTTTACTATCACTGTACCCTCAGTAGGTCTCAGTAAACCGTTCATATGTTGAATCAATGTAGATTTACCAGATCCAGTATGTCCAATTAAGCCAACAAACTCTCCATCTTTAATCTCAAGATTTACATTTAATATGGCTGTAGCCTCAAAAGGCCCTCCCTCCATATAAGTATGGGAGACATTCTCCATTTTTATGGGCATAATATGTTCACCATCTCTTCTATACTTAATGGGTCTCCTGGTATGGAAAAGCCCTCTTTATTTAGCTCAAAGCTCAGCTCTACAATTTGAGGTACATCCAAGCCTATTTCCTTTAGTGTGGTCACTTGCTTAAATATCTCCCTTGGAGGCCCGTCCAATACAATTTTTCCTTCCTCCATTACTATTACCCGATCAGCCTTAATGGCTTCTATCATATAGTGAGTGATATGGATTATGGTAATCTCTTCTTCTTTGTTGAGATAATGAACAGTGTCCATAACTTCCTTACGTCCAGAGGGATCTAGCATGGCAGTAGGTTCATCTAAAATAATGATTTCGGGACGCATAGCAATAACACCAGCTATAGCTACACGTTGTTTCTGGCCACCAGATAGATAATGAGGAGCTGTTTTTGCAAATTTCGACATGCCCACTACATTTAAAGCACTATCGACCCGCTGCCGAATCTCAGAAGATGGTATAGAGAGGTTTTCTGGTCCAAAGGCTACGTCTTCTTCAACAATTGTAGCTACCATCTGATTATCGGGATTTTGAAACACCATACCAGCCACCTGGCGAATATCCCAAACCTTGTCATCGTCTTTAGTGTTCATGCCCTTCACAATTACATCACCAGAACCAGGGTGAAGAAGTGCATTGAAATGCTTTGCCAATGTGGATTTACCTGAGCCATTATGTCCGATAATAGCAACAAATTCCCCTTTATTAATATCGAGGGATACATTATTTAATGCTGTCGTTAGTTCGCCCTCGTGGCCGCTATATTCGAAATTTACATTCTTTACTTGAATTATGGGTTCCATATTGGCTGCCGGTCCTCTCCTAATTACTTATTGATTACTTCCTGATCACCTATCATTTACCTTAAATTCATTTAACATCATACTCTTTATCTACAGATTTATCAACAATTTCTGGCATTATTAAACCATATAAGATTTTCAGCTGAGATGAGCTCGAGCTTGATTCGTAATTGCAGAGCTACTGGAATATGTTTATTGCTTTATTTACTCAGTAAAAATGAAGCACGAGATCCGTCACGCTGCTTCGACATCTGCCTCGCCTAAAATGAGGCACGAGATCCGTCCCGCTGCTTCCTTGAGACAAAAAATATGGATTAAGCTGCAGGCGAAAAGTCCGCATGAACTTAATCCGTTATTTCAAAAATCTTAGTTATACCA
>JAAZEK010000119.1 GCA_012512335.1 Clostridiales bacterium
AATGTAACCAAGTAATTCAGAGTCAAATCACATAAATGGGAGGAATGTCATGTATAAGTTAAGCAGCAGGCTACTAACTATAGGACTGATTCTTGTTCTATTAGCAACAGGATGCTCAAACGGTGCTACCAACAATAACAAGGACAACAACGATAACAAGCCAACTATTGAACCTCCTCAAGAAATAAATACAGAAACAGTTACACTTGTAATACCTAACTCTATTGAAAATGAAGACTATAAGGAACATGCTGAAAAGCTACTATCTGACAGAGGGTTTTCTATTAAGTTTGTTGGATATGATAAAGGCTCGGGTTATATTGATAACCAGAAATATCTAGATTTTTGCTTAGGTATAGGCAAAGACCATGAAAATGTTGTAATGTTTTTTGATGGGCCAGTTCCAGAAAACAATGCTGCTGAGCTATTTCAAGATATTTCTGGTATGTATGGAATACTAGCCCCAAAGCATCATGAATTGTTTTCAAACGAGGATGATCGCTATGGTATTGTAACATCCGTAAATGATGGTACTCAATCTCAAAGGCTAGCCGTGCTTATACGTAATGAATACTACGAAGAATATGAAGGCTCAATCAGGTCAGCAACGGATTATGAAGCATTTCTTGAATGGGCAAATGAAAATATAAAAGATGACCGAACACCCGGTCTTATACCTGCTTTTATGTATGAAAAAGCATATCACAACACACATGTAGCTTTTGATATTTTTATACCTGAACTAGGGTATACTAGCTTGGCTCCTGCGTTGCCCATAAACATAGGTGGCTTGTATATCAAAAATGAACAAAGCATCGTTGAGGAAGTCGATGTCTTCCCACTTGATTCACTTCCGGAATTTAAGGAAGCTGCTCTTAGACTTGGAGAATGGGTTCAAAATGAATGGATTGATGTGGTTAACTATGATGAAGCCATACCAGACATTGACAAATATGCATCCGTGGTTATAAATCCAGCTGATTATAGTAGTAGACAGCTAGAGCATTGGTTTCCTGGTAAACAAATGAGAATTGAAGCAACAGAATTTTCCATGTTTATTTTATATCCAGATGAAATGCCAGACCCTTGGCTAGATACTATTCAGCCCTTATATTACGCTTATGTCCTTAAAGGATCTACAAATCCCAACGAATTCTTTAAGTTTATTGAATGGCTGTATAGCGATGAAAATAACTATCGTGAATTCACAGGGCAAAATTTAGACGGTGCAAATAGTATGCCAGATCAGGCTTATCGGCAATGGTCAGCTTTGACTTACTTCTATAATTCCAAATGGAATCCAATATCTTCTGTTGCTCCATCTAATTATGAAGTTGAAATGAAGGAGCTTACACACTTCAACCTTCCGATTTTAGAGCTGTTGACTGATAATCGAGCATCTATTCAAAAAATACAATTTGAGCTATGGGATCAGAATGGCTATAATAGTATCGAAAACAGGGAAAAATCATATGGACAGCTGATCCGTAATCTTTATATAGCAAAGAATGAGGATCCTGAAGCCATAATAGAAAAGTTTGTTGAACAACAAGATTATACAGAGGAGCTGGAATTGAAAATTAAAAGCTTAATTAACGAAGCAAATAAGTAGAAAAAAAAGTAAGTTCAAATTAAAGTAATGGTATCCCTGTCAAAGGTTATCAGCCCGTCATCCCTCATGTTTGCCAGCTCCCTGGACAAAGAGGTTCGCTGAACGCCAAATTTCTCTGCTAGTGCTTTTTTGCTTATGTCCAGCTTAATCTGCCTGGAGTTTTGCCTTTTACTCTCATATTCTAGATAATTCATAATACTTTCTCGTATTGTTTTATTTACATAATGTTTAATTTTGTCACCTAGAATAAAAGCACGGTCCGAAACAAATTCCAAGTAAGTTCGCAAAAATGAAGGGTTGCTGCAAAACAATTCAAAGAGTACCTCTTTATCAATTTCTAGTAGATTAGTAGGCAATTGGGTAGATATAGTCATAGGATAATAAGGATTTTTGGAAAAAAGCAAATTTCCGCCTAATATATCATCCCTGTAAGACTCGGAGATGGTGAGTAGATTTCCCGACTGATCAATCCGTTCTACAACCACCTTACCTGTTAAAATTATTTCCAAATTTCTGCATGCTTCGCCGTCAAAATGGATTACGCTGTTTTTCTTGTAAGAAACCACTTTGAACTTTCCGGATTTCAGATTGCTTTCCAAATCTTCCTCAGATAAATGTTGTAACAAACTAATCTTTTTTAACCTTTCAGTATTTTGGTACATGTATATTCTCCTTATAGTTACCTTGGTAACACCTTTTATACCATTATATAGATATAATATTGTTTAATCAAATATGTGAGGGGATAGCTTATATGAAGAAATATGTTATACCAGTAATACGAATTTTGTTTTTAGCCTTGTTCATTTTTCTAGTTACCAATGGGAAAATGATGCTTTGGTTGGGTTTATTTGCTCTGAGCCTTGTAGTCGCAGTGCTATTTGGAAGAGTGTATTGTGGTTACGTTTGCCCAATGAATACTGTGATGATTACAACGGAATGGCTGTCTAAAAAGTTTAAGTGGCAGACTGATAAAACGCCTAAATGGCTCCAATCTGGAAAGTTTGCATGGGTTGCTTTAGTGGTGAGTATTGCAGTCATGATATTTGCCCAAAGAGTATTGAAAAAGAATATTCCCGTTCTACTAATATGGTTGGTGGTTTCTGTACTAGTCACCCTTAGATACAAGCCAGCTGTATTTCACAATCTCATATGTATGTTTGGGCCGCTTCAAAAGATCTTTGGCAAGTTTGCAAAATTCTCTGAAAGGGTAGATAAGCCAAACTGTATCGGATGTAAGAAGTGTGAGAAGGTATGTCCTTCTGCTGCTATAGCTGTTAAAAAAGATAAGAAGGCTGAAATTGAAACCTCATTATGCTTCCAATGCACAAACTGTCAGCAAGTATGTCCAACGGATTGCATACAGTACACTAAGGAGTTCTAGGACTAGAAAGAGATCCTTTAGCTTTGCTGTTATCAAAAAAGCAAAATTAAAAGTACCATAAGACAAAAGTTAAAAAAAAGAAATAAAAATAAACTAGATCCAGTTGGTTCGGGGTCTAGTTTATTTTACTTCTATATAATTTTTACAAAGTATTGCTGCTATAATAACTATTAATAGTTCTCTACAAACAGCTCAAAGTAAGACTGGGGATGTGCACAGGAAGGACACATTTTAATTGCAGAAGGTCCAGTATGTATATAACCACATTTTTGGCAGATCCATTCTCTGCTTTCTTCTCTTTCAAATACGATACCTTTTTCTACATTTTCTTTTAGCTTTAGGAATCTTGCTTCATGTCTTTCCTCTACGTCAGCGATTTTACGCCATACAGCAGCGATTTCTGGGAAACCTTCTTCTTGTGCAATATCGGCCCATGCTGGATACAGATCAGTCCATTCTTCGTTTTCACCAGCTGCAGCAGCTCTTAAGTTCTCAATGGTATCATCTTTAGCTACTGGAAATTCTGCAGTAATTTCAACTCCTGCGGGTAATTCTTCTCCTAAACCTTCTACTAAGAAATTGAAGAAACGTTTTGCATGTTGATACTCATTTTCAGCTGTTTCTGCAAATATGTTAGCGATTTGTCGATAACCTTCCTTCTCAGCTACCTTTGCATACATGGTATATCTGCTTCTTGCTTGAGACTCGCCCGCAAACGCTTTCATTAGGTTTACTTTTGTTTTTGTTCCTACTAAACTTTTCATTTGATAACCTCCCAGAATGTTTTAAAAATTTGATTTATTTGAAATTTGCTCACTACAAGTATATATACCCAGTTTGGGAGTTGTTAAACAAGAATTTAGCTTAAATATCAAAAATCTGTAGTTTTGCTACTTGAATATCCAGCATATTCTTCAAGGGTTTGTACATTAGGAGCACAATAATAAAATTAGATACACCGTGAACTAGATCAAAGGTCAGACCATTTACCCAATATGCCAATCCATAAGCAGGACCATAAAAAAGGGATTCGGTTATGGCAAAGAACAATCCAAAAAATAAACCGAATAAGCCGCCTAAAGTTGCGTAAATATATTCTGAATTTGCTTTTTTTCTTAACAACGATGCAATAAACACCAATAATGGCCAAACCAAATAGTATCCCAATACCCAGGTTGAAAAACCGTAGATTAAAATATCAGTTGTTACAAAAACAACTGCGATAAAAAGACTACGCTTCATACCAAGCACCACAGCAAATAGAATAAAAAATAAGGTGACAATCTCTACATTTGGAATGAAGCTTAAGGCTAGTTTCCCTGCTGTGGTGGCTGCACTGAGCAGTCCTATTAGAACAATGTCACGAATTCGCATATCAATTACCAGGTAGACAGGATAAAGTCATATGAATCTCCATCCTGGATTGGTGTATCATCGGTTCCAACCATGGCATCTTCCCCATTAATTTGAATTAGGAAAAATTCGTTCTTGCTCTCGTCAGCCTTATAGTCATTCATGCCCTTAATCATAGTACCAAAATCACTTGATTCCATAATTGCACCTAGCTCTTCTTCTTTTTCCTTTAGAAGATCAGTCAAGAATTCATGATCTGTTTTAAAGGTAAAGGTTTCATCTATTTCTTCTTTTTCTACTAGAATTTGAACAGTAACTTCCTTTGAACCTTCTGTTCCCTTAGGGGCTAAAAATGCTTGATACCCAACGTAAAGGAGCGCAAATACAATAACAACAGCCAATATTGCAATAATTTTCTTTTTCATTTCTTTTCCTCCATTTTGTACGAATTTGAAAAACTTCTGCTATCCTCCTTTGCAGTAAAGAGTCGTACAACAAAACTAAAAAACCCTCCAACCAATGGCTGAAGGGGGTTTTGACGTTGTGTAAAACAATATGTACATGCCTAAGAATTTGCTATCGCACAAACACATAATGCACAACACCCCCCATCCCCGTGAAGTTATTGGTGTCTATAATACAGGCAGGTCTTCCGGCTGAAGCAGAGAATATCTCTCAATGATTGGCCTTCCCAGTTTCCCAGTGGCTTGCAGTAAACAACTGCGTCAATCATATTGCTAACACGGCGGCGGGACCGCACAGGAATTAACCTGTTTCCCTATTAATGCATAAAATGCAACCTGTACCAAAACTCGATATTTTGTTGTATGTCTATCATATAGGATAAGCATATGAAAATCAACAGCGACTGGAATATGATTTATTATTTTAACTGACCCAGTGAATAGTCACATTTTCTACTTGTGGATAGTATCCATTTAGCGCATAATACAAAGTAGATTAGTAAAATCATCTAGCTCTCTTGATAAGTCATAGATATACTCTTTTATAGAAGGCTCAGTTATAAGTAGATTACAGGCTTTGCGAACAGCTTTTAAAAATTGAGGCTGAAGATTACTTTTATCTTGTTCCTTTGCTAGAGGGCAGATGCTACCAGCTCGGGGGTCCATTTTTATAAGTAGGACATCCTCCTCGGTCAAGTATGGTGTTAATGGAAAGATACGACATGCCAGCGGACGACGATCCCGAGGACAGCTTCCCTCACACCTAGCAAGTATTTGGTTTGGGCTTGTATAAGAAATAGGCAGAAGAGTCATCCAATCTTCACAATTTGTAAATAGCTCTTCCTCACCAGGGAAGAGGATCATCCCTGTTTCTTCCTTTGGTCCATCATTATCCTGGCAGCATGATTGATTACATAGCTTGCCACAATCAAGACGTAGTGGGGTCACGTTTTCCATTATTTTATATGCGGCTTGTAGTATTTCTAATCGATTCATCGTAAATCTCACCTTCCCTAAAAATAAGTATATCGAATTTTGGCATCAAAGGAAACTAAATTATACAGTTTGTCCTAATTTTCATTGTAAAGAGTTAAAGATATTGTAAATTTACAAAGTCATATATTTGTGTTAATATACTTTTACTATTGTAAAGCAAAAATGGATGCAATGCAAAAGAAAGAGGTGTCTACCATTGAAAACTGCCTTAAGACTAATAACCTTCCTAACTAGGAAGATCATTGATATTGCAGTAGTTATAATATTAATCATAATGGCGACCTTTATTTCATATGATATGGCCAACATATATGTTGTAGCAAACGATGGTTTATCCAAAAGAGCAGAGATAATAATAAGCAATGAAAATCCATCCGATTTGAATAAGTTTTTTACTCTAAAATACTTAAACTCCGACACCATGCTGAGTAGCGGACAATTCAAAGATTATATCGTTTCGGACTATAATTATGAACTGAAAATTAAAAAGCTCTGGGTATGGCCATGGGAATCGACTACCGAGATGGTTGTAGAGGAATTCATACCGGAATCCTCCTGGAAATTTAGTATTAGCGATGAATTTAGGGAAAGATTGACATTAGCCCAGATGCCTCCAGAGGATGAGGTAGGTGAAGAGGTCGAAGATGAAGAAAGCAACATAGATGACGATAACACTGATGAAGATTCAGAGATTCAAGAAGAAGAGGCACCAGAATTTGTGCTAGAAATACCAAAGCCTAAATGGCAAAACGGAGAAAAGATTATTGAATTCCGCAAGATAGATGGGCGATGGGAAATCGATGGAATGGTATTTGTAAAAAACATCAATCTGGAGCAAGATAATTAAAGAAATAGAAACTTTAATGAATGTAAACAAGAAGAGAAAAACGATTACCGGCATACACCGGTAATTTTACTGTTAAACCATCAAAGGTGGTATTGTACAATTATGAGGATAGCAAAGCTTAATATAGAAAAGCCTTTATTTCTTGCACCAATGGCGGGTATAACGGATCTTCCTTTCCGTACAATATGTCGTGAACAAGGATGTCAGATTGTTTATACGGAAATGATTAGCGCAAAGGGCCTCTATTATGGAAGTGAACGTACAGAAAACATGATAGAAATTCATCCCCAAGAGCACCCTGTAGGAATTCAGATATTTGGGTCGGAACCATTTCTAATGGCTAAAATGGCTGAGAAGATTACAGAATCAGGGGCAGATCTTATAGATATCAACATGGGCTGCCCCGCACCGAAAATTGTTAAAAACGGCGAAGGCAGCGCTTTGCTGAAGGATCCTAGCTTGGTTGGTCAAATTATCAGGGAAGTTTCACGAGCGACTCCATTACCCGTAACTGTTAAGATCCGAAAGGGTTTTGATGAACAGTCCATTAATGCGGTGGAAATAGCTTCTATTGCAGAGGAGTCAGGTGCTGATGCCATAACAGTTCATGGTCGAACTAGGGAACAATATTATTCAGGTACAGCTGATTGGAATATTATTAAGGAAGTAAAATCAAAGGTATCAATACCTGTCATTGGTAATGGAGATATTTTCACGGGAGAAGCCGCTTTGTCCATGAAAGAAAAGACTGGATGCGATGGCATTATGGTAGCTAGGGGAGCTCAAGGTAATCCCTGGCTGTTTCGTGATATATTGTCTCTTTTCGAGACTGGGAGCATACAGCCACCTCCTACGGTTGAGGAAAGAATTCAGACTGCTTTAAGGCATATGATCATGGCCATTAAGTTAAAAGGCGAACGAGTGGCTGTCTTCGAAATGAGAAAGCACTTTTCATGGTATATTAAAGGTTTGCCAGAGTCTGGCCGAGTGCGAAAGCTTATAAATACATTGTCCACTGCAGCTGAGATGGAGGATGCGTTATTGGCATATCAGACTGAGTTGATTACAATTAAAGATAAGGAGTTTGCTTATGAAGAGGATTGTTAGTGTAAGCTTAGGTTCTTCAACACGAAACCATCAGGTAGTTGTAAGGATTGGTGAAGAAGACTATTCCATTGAACGCATTGGTACAAATGGAAGCTATAAAAAAGCTATAGAACTCATCGAGGAGTTAGATGGAAAAGTCGATGCATTTGGAATGGGTGGTATTAGCATGTATCTTTATGGTAGGAACCACCATCGATATACCATGAGGTCTGCTCTTCCTCTTTTAAAGGCTGCTCATAAAACCCCTATGGTAGATGGCTCTGGCTTAAAAAACACCTTAGAACGTCATGTTGTTCAATATTTAAGCAAAGAATTGGGTATACAGCTGAAGGAGAAAACCGTCTTAATAGTATGCGGAATGGAACGATTGGGAATGGCTGAGGGCTTTGCCCAGGAAGGATGTAGGACCTTATACGGAGATTTGATGTTCGCATTGGGGTTACCCTATGTATTCAAAGATCTAAAAGGATTACATCGTTTTGCCACTGTTGCAATGCCAATAATTAAGATGATGCCTATGAAGGTTCTATATCCTAGCGGTGAAAAGCAGGATATAAATACTCCTAAATTTGAAAAAGTATTCAAACAAGCGGATATTATAGCGGGAGACTTTTTATATATAAAGAAACATATGCCATTGTCTATGGAAGATAAAATTATTGTAAGTAATACAGTTACACCACAGGATATTGAACTGCTTAGAGAACGAGGAGCGAAAATGCTGGTTACCTCAACCCCTGAGCTGAATGGAAGGTCCTTTGGAACCAATGTAATGGAAGCCTTAGCATGTGTTCTTATTGGAAAAAAACCAGAGGATATTACCATTGATGATTACCTCAAAGTGGTTAACCAGGACTTCTTCACTCATAGAGTGGTATATTTCTAAAACATCTCTAATATAGTTGTTAGTGCACCCATAGGCATTAAGTTCATCTAAGTACTACCAATTTAATTTAGAGGAGTAAAAGCTTCATATGGATAAGTTTGCTGTGGTTCTACAAGCTGACGGAGGAGAGCGGTTAATAGAAAACCATAATATACTAAAGCGACTGCCGAAGAAAGTAGCAAAGGAATTTCTACCTTACCTATCAGCACAGAAAACAGGACTTATATTGGACAAGGAAAACCAGGAGGATCTGGGCTATCTAATAGATTTGCCTGGATTTTTTTTGAATTGGCAACCTAAAGATGATGATGATGGACTAAAGCAGGTAAGAAAACTGGCTGGAAGTTTAGAAAAGTGGAACTGCCCCATACTTGGATTCCCGCTTTTTTATAACTACTTTAATGAAACCGAATATAAAATATTGGAGAATTCCGGCATAATTCTACTGGATGGGTTCGATCATATTCTTGCTGGTTTATTGCTGGCTGTTAAGCAATTGCTTCGTATAGTGAAAAAGGATGTTCCACGATTTGAAATTGGAGTATGGGGTGCTGATACTGACATAGGTCAAGTATGGGTAGAGGCCTTGGCAGCTGATGTAAATCAAATGTGCATAGGTGGACATAATTACATGGAGCTGGAAGTACTGGCGGAGTATATTCTTAAGTCTACTGGATTGTCTTGTCAGATCACAACTAAACCACAGCTTTGCCTGGGGAATAAGGACATAACGATTGTAGCAGATGTAATGGATATTACTATCAATAATGCGCAAGCTTGTTTTCATGTTAATTCTTTGCCAGGGTATAAATACAGAAATCCTTGGCACCCTATAGAGATGGGCTGGATGAACTTGCCTAATGAATTAAAAGTAGACCTAGAATTGAATCCATATGAGCAATTGGGGGTTATGGCAGGGTTGTTTTATTCTATTAGCTCTTCTTATCGTGAAGATATACTAAAAGGAAAAATCACCTTGGAGCGGATGACTCACCTACATTATTTGTACAAATTGCTTAATTTAAAGCCTCAAGGCTTTGTAAAAGATGGACAGCGAATTCATTTCGACAGGTTTCGACGGGAATACTTTGGCGAAAATAGGCTTGACAAAAGCGATGACTACAATTATAATACTTTTAATTAAAAAAGTAATTATTAGCACTGCAAATGAAAAAGTGGTTGCAGTGCTATCTTATAATTGTAAAAATTCCCAAATGTTACCAAAGAATAAAAATGATTTGCCAGCATATATTAGCTACATATCATTTTTGGTAAAGAAAAATTAAAGGGGAGAATGGAAACATGACCAACAGACCAACAATATTGACACTTGAGGGGGTTACCAAGCTCGAGCAGGAGTTACATCAATTAAGAACTATAAGCCGCCGAGAAGTTGCTGCTAGAATTAAGCAAGCAATTGCTTTTGGCGACCTAAGTGAAAACTCTGAATATGATGAAGCAAAAAACGAGCAAGCTTTTATAGAAGGAAGAATAGTATCCCTTGAAAACAAGCTTAAAAATGCCCATGTAATTGATGAAGATGATATTTCCACTGATTTTGTCAGTATAGGAACTACTGTAAAATTACTGGATGTAGAGTTTGATGATACTTTTGAGTATACAATAGTAGGCTCAGCAGAAGCAGACCCTTCAAAGAACAAAATTTCTAATGAATCACCTGTAGGGAGTAGCCTTATTGGCAAATCCATAGACGAAGAGGTAGAGATTGCGGTTCCAGATGGAGTGGTTACATTTAGGGTGTTGGAAATTAATAAGTAATATAAAATATACCACTTAATAAAGTGGTTATTTTTACTTCGGAAAAAAGGGTGAATTAATGTGAGTCAAACTAATGATGAAAATAACAACAACGAAGCTATACAAACAGAGGAAAATTTAAGTGAAATTCTGCAGATACGTAGAGAAAAGCTAGCTAAATTACAGGAAGAGGGTAATAACCCATTCGATATTACTTCTTTTCATCCAACCCACTATTCAATAGATATATTGGAAGGCTTTGAAGGGTTGGAAGGTCAGCAGGTTACCCTGGCTGGACGTATTATGTCTAAACGTGTTATGGGGAAGGCGAGCTTTACCCATATACTCGATACAAAGGGACAAGTTCAGCTTTATGTGCAAGTTAATGAATTGGGCAAAGAAGCCTATGATATATTCAAGACTTATGACATGGGAGATATCATAGGAGTTACAGGTGAGGTATTTCGAACTCATAAGGGGGAAGTTTCCATTCGAGCGAAGGAAATAACTCTTTTAGCCAAGTCTCTTCAACCGCTACCTGAAAAATGGCATGGTTTGAAGGATACGGATCTCAGATATCGACAAAGATATGTAGATATGATTGTAAATCCGGGTGTAAGACAAACCTTTATACTACGTTCCAGAATAATTCAGGAAATTCGCCGATATTTGGATGATAGAGGTTTTCTGGAGGTTGAAACGCCGGTACTACATAACTCAGCTGGCGGTGCAGCTGCAAGGCCGTTTATGACCCATCATAATACACTGGATCTTGAGATGTACCTAAGAATCGCTACCGAATTGCATCTGAAAAGATTAGTTGTAGGTGGCTTTG
>JAAZEK010000120.1 GCA_012512335.1 Clostridiales bacterium
CAGAAGAGCTTGGATATCCAGTTGTCATAAGGCCTGCCTACACTATGGGTGGCACAGGTGGAGGTATGGTGCATAATGTTGAAGAGCTTAGAAACATTGCAGCTGGTGGAATACAAGCCAGTAAAATTGGACAAATTCTCGTGGAAGAATCTATTCTAGGATGGGAAGAACTTGAAGTAGAAGTAATAAGAGACAGTAAAAATCAAATGATTACTGTTTGTTTTATTGAAAACGTTGACCCAGTAGGCATACATACAGGCGATTCCATTTGCACTGCACCGATGCTCACCATAAGCGAAGAACTACAGCAACGATTACAGAATTATGCATATAAAGTGGTAGAATCAATAGAAGTAGTCGGGGGCACCAACGTTCAATTTGCATATGATCCCAAAACAGATCGGGTCGTCATTATTGAAATTAATCCGCGAACATCACGATCCTCAGCATTAGCTTCTAAAGCTACTGGATTACCTATAGCATATATATCTGCCTTACTAGCGGTGGGTTTGACACTAGATGAGCTTCCTTACTGGAGGGACGGTTCCCTGGATAAATATACACCATCGGGGGATTATGTGGTAGTTAAGTTTCCAAGATGGGCATTTGAAAAATTCCATGGTGCTAAGGATAAACTTGGTACACAGATGAAATCAGTCGGTGAAGTAATGAGCATCGGCAAGAATTACAAAGAAGCTTTACAAAAGGCAATTCGTTCTTTGGAGATTAAACGCTTTGGTTTAGGTTTTGCAAACGAGTATCATGAAAAAACTCTTCAGGAATTATTAGAGCTTTTATCAGAACCTTCCAGCGAACGTCAATTCATTATGTATGAAGCCTTAAAAAAAGGAGCTACTATAAGCGATCTTTCTTCTTTAACCTATATAAAGCCATATTTTATCGAGCAGATGAAAGAGCTAGTAGAATTGGAAGAGGAAATATTACAGTTTAAAGGCAGGAAAGTGCCTGATGCACTTTTAGTACAAGCTAAAAAAGATGGTTTTGCAGATGGATATCTGGCAATGCTCTTAGACATACCAGAAGAGGTAGTTCGAGAGAGTAGGAAAAAACTTGGCATAATAGAAGGCTGGGAAGCGGTTCCGGTTAGTGGTGTTGAAGATGCAGATTATTATTTCTCTACATATAATGCCCCTGATTCTACTTTAGCTACTGATAAGCCAAAGGTTATGATATTAGGTGGCGGTCCTAACAGAATTGGTCAGGGTATTGAATTTGATTATTGCTGCGTTCATGCTGCTTTCTCGTTAAGAGATTTAGGCTATGAGACAGTAATTGTCAATTGCAATCCTGAAACTGTATCCACTGATTATGATACATCCGATAAACTCTATTTTGAGCCTTTAACAGTAGAGGAGGTACTCAGTATTTATGAGAAGGAGAAACCAATAGGTGTCATCACACAATTTGGAGGTCAAACTCCCCTAAATATTGCTTCAGAATTGGAAAAACACGGAGTAAATATCCTGGGAACATCCCCTGCTACTATTGATATGGCTGAGGATAGAGACCAATTCAATAAGATCATGGAAAAGCTTCAAATCCCCATGCCTCCGTCTGGTATGGCAGTTACAACAACAGAGGCTATCGATATCGCAAATCAAATAGGTTATCCAGTGCTTCTTCGTCCATCTTATGTACTTGGTGGTAGGGGAATGGAGATAGCGCATGATGAGAATATGCTTATTAAATATATGGTGGCAGCAGAAGGTGTTACCCCAGATAGGCCTATACTAGTGGATAAGTTCCTGGGACATGCTACAGAGGCAGAGGCAGATGCAATTTCAAATGGAGAGGAAGTTTTTGTTCCAACGATAATGGAGCACATCGAATATGCAGGTGTTCATTCCGGTGATTCAGCTTGTGTTATACCACCGGTAAGTATTTCTAAAGCAAATATAGATACAATAGTGAAGTACACAAAAAGTATCGCTGAAGAAATGCGGGTTGTAGGTCTAATGAACATGCAGTATGCTATTATGGATGATAAAGTCTATGTGTTAGAAGCTAATCCTAGAGCCTCTCGAACAGTTCCTTTGGTTTCCAAGGTTTGTGATATACAAATAGCGAAAATCGCAACGAAAGTTATGGTTGCAGATTATGAGGGCAAAAAGTATCCTATTAATAAATTGAAGTATAGAAATCTAAATCACTTTGGAGTCAAAGAATCTGTATTGCCCTTTAATATGTTTCCAGAAGTAGATGCGCTTTTAGGGCCAGAAATGCGCTCTACTGGCGAAGTTTTAGGTTTATCGGATTCCTTTGAACTTGCTTATTACAAGGCAGAAGAAGCTGCTGGATATACATTGCCGTCCTCAGGTACAGTTTTTATAAGTGTTGCTGACAGTGACAAACAAGATGTGTTGGAAGTCGCACAGATATTTGAAAAGATTGGTTTTAAAATAGTAGCAACAAAAGGTACAGCAGATTTCCTTCGTAATAAGGGTGTAAAATGTAATACAGTAAAAAAAGTGTACGAAGGTAGTCCTAATATTGCTGAAGACATGACAAATAAAAGAATCGATTTAGTGATTAATACACCTAGTGGCAAAATGAGCTCGTATGACGATTCGTACATTCGGAAGATTGCTATTAGAAATAAAATTGCTTACATCACTACTACTACAGCTGCCTTAGCTAGTGCAAATGGTATTGCTGCTTATATTAACAACGACTTTATGGAGAACGAGAAAAAGTCATTACAAGAGTACCATTCGTATACAGAGTGACTATTTAGTAGTTGCATATGTATATGTATACCTGTTTTTGTGTCATTCTGAAAGTAGTGAAGAATCTTTATTTTCTATAAGATAATTAGATCCTTCGTTTTACTCAGGATGACAAATCTTTTGTATCATACCTGAATAGACACTATACAAAATTTTAACTGCAAAAGAAGTCGCTTGGTGCTTGACCAATCGACTTCTTTTGCAGTTAAAATTCAGTAGATTTTTACGCTTCTAAGATACGCATGAACTCTTCTCCGTTGATGGTTTCTTCTTCATATAGATGTTTAGAAAGTTCATCTAATTTACTGCGGTTCTCAATTAAAATCTGATATGCTTTATCATATTGAGTTTTTACCAGTGTCACAACTTCCTTATCAATAAGAGCTTGGGTTTCAGCTGAACAAGCCAAGGTAGTGTCTCCACCCAAGTATTGGTTATTAACGGTTTCCATGGCAACCATACCGAAGTTTTTGCTCATTCCATATCTCGTTATCATGGCTCGGGCTATTTTAGTAGCCTGCTCTATATCATTAGATGCTCCTGTTGTCACAGAACCGAAAGCTATCTCTTCTGCTGCACGGCCTCCAGTATAGGTGGCTATTTTATTTTCTATTTCTTCCTGACTTAGTAGATACCTATTCCCTTCATCAACCTGCATGGTGTAGCCTAAAGCTCCAGATGTACGAGGGACAATAGTTATTTTCTCTACCGGTGCAGAATTGGTTTGTTTTGCTGCAACCAAGGCATGTCCTACTTCATGATAAGCAACAATCAATTTTTCTTTGTCTGAAAGAATTGCATTTTTCTTTTCGTAGCCTGCAATAACCACTTCTATACTTGCTTCAAGATCAGCTTGGATGGCAAATTTTCTACCATCACGTACAGCTCGCAGCGCACCTTCATTAATGATGTTTGCTAGATCAGCACCAGAAGCTCCCGAAGCCATACGAGCAACCTTATTGAAGTCAATGTTTGCGTCAGTTCTAACCTTTTTGGCATGAACCTTTAGAATTTCTTCACGACCTTTTAAATCAGGAAGTTCTACTGGCACTCGTCTATCGAAACGTCCTGGACGTAATAGTGCTTGATCTAATGAATCTGGACGGTTTGTAGCTGCTAGGATAATGACACCTGCATTCTCTTCGAAGCCATCCATCTCTGTTAGCAACTGATTTAGTGTCTGCTCTCTCTCATCATTTCCGCCAATTCGGCCGTCACGTTTTTGACCGATTGCATCTATTTCATCGATAAATACAATACAAGGGGATTTTTCTTTGGCTTGCTTAAATAGGTCTCGTACCTTTGACGCGCCCATTCCAACAAACATCTCAACGAATTCGGAACCTGAGATGGAGAAGAAAGGTACATTGGCTTCCCCTGCAACAGCTTTAGCCAGCATTGTCTTACCTGTTCCTGGTGGGCCAACTAACAAGATACCTTTTGGCATTTTTGCACCTATCTCTTGAAAGATAGAAGGATCATGTAAGTAGTCTACAATTTCAGTCAGGCTTTCTTTTGCTTCGTCGACACCAGCAACATCGGTGAACCTGATACCATCTGATGATGATTTGACATAAACCTTAGCGTTGCTCTTCCCCATACCAAACATCATGGAGCTTCCGCCACCGCTCGCTCTTTCTGTTAATTTTCTAGTCATGTATCGGCCAATTCCGATCATGATAGCCATAGGTAGAATCCATGTAAACAGTAAAGTCATTATAGGTGATGCTTCTTTTATAATTTCTTGAGAAAAGGTGACCTCTGCATCATAAAGACGTTCTGTTCGGTTGGGATCTTCAACAACCCCTGTTTTAAAAATTTGAGTTTCATCCTTATTTGTGAATATGATTTGGTTGTGTTGTATTTGAACACTACCTATTTCCTTGTTTTCTGTCATTCTCATGAATGTTCCATAGTCTGTTTCCTTAACTTGTCTCTCCATGAGCCATGGCATTGCAAATGCATTTAAAAGAAATATGATGAGTAAAGCAATACCGTAATAAAAAATCAACGGTTTTTTAGGCGTTTTAATTTCATCCATTAAGGTTATTCCTCCTGTTCAATAGCTTGTCAGTTATTTGTGTTTTTATATATAAATTTAACCCGATATATAATATTACCACAGATTGTAAAATAGAAACATAAGCTAAATCAATTACTTTTTAAATTTTGTGTGACCATTCAGTTAACTGAAAAAATCTGTCATCCTGAGTAGAACGAAGATCTAATCGTATGACTTTGCTATACTTTACAAATATGCTATATTACTATACAATTGATATAGATAAATCCTTGGGAATAGGAAGGGCTCGGCCATTTATAAATGCTTGAGTCTTTTTGTATTGTTATACACTAGGATTAACTGAATGTAGAAAGCGAGAACTCAAATGTTTAGCAAAGATCGAAATAGAGATATGACCAGCGGACCGCTATTTGTAAATATTCTAATGTTTTCCCTACCAATTATGGCTATGAACATACTACAATTGCTTTTTAACGCAGCTGATATGGTCGTTGTTGGACGTTTTTCTGGAAAAGAAGCATTAGCTGCAGTTGGAGCTACAAGTTCTCTTATTAATCTTATTGTCACTTTAGCTATGGGGTTTTCGGTAGGAACTAGTGTTGTTATTGCACAGAATTATGGTGCAAATAAAGAGCTGGAATTAAACAGATCTGTTCACACTTCAATTGCAATCAGTGTAATTAGTGGATTTATAGTTATGGTAATAGGCTTACTATTCTGCAAACCCTTACTCGAAATGATGGGTACACCAAATGATATCATTCATCTTTCTGTTTTGTATATGCGAATCTACTTTGTCGGAATTCCTGCTACCATGGTATATAATTTTGGAGCTGCTATACTTCGTGCTATAGGTGATAGTCGCCGTCCAATGTACTATCTTGTAATAGCTGGAATAGTAAATGTAGTTCTTAATCTTATTTTTATAACTCAATTTAATATGAGTGTAGATGGCGTTGCGTGGGCTACAACAATTTCACAGTTTATTTCTGCAACATTAATTTTAATCTGTCTTTACAGGAGTCATGGTGCAATTCGTTTTATACCTAAGCAATTACGTATACATAAACAACAATTGAAAGATATAATGAGAGTAGGTATACCAGCTGGCTTACAGAGCTTCTTGTTTTCTATTTCAAACGTATTAATTCAATCGTCTGTTAATTCATTTGGCTCTACTATGGTGGCAGCCAGTTCTGCATCTAGTAATATAGAAGGATTTGCAGGAACTACAGTTAATGCATACTATAATGCTGCTATCTCATTTACCGGGCAAAATATGGGAGCAAAGAAATATGATAGGATAGACTCTATTGCTAAAATATGTACTATTTTAGTTTTTGTAACCTGGTTTATCGTTGGCGGCGCACTTATGGTTTTCGGAAAACAGCTTCTAGGTATATACTCTTCTGACCCTGTTGTAATAGAGCTGGGCTATATGCGTATGAGGATAATGATGATGTTACATTTCACTAATGGTATAATGATTGTTTTCCCAGGCTTAACTCGAGCAATGGGCTATTCCATACTACCTATGTTAAGCACATTAGTAGGTGCATGCATAGCGAGAATTGTTTGGATATATACTGTATTTGCCTGGAACCCTACACCCTTTACTCTTTTCATCTGCTATCCCGTTACATGGGCTTTGGCAGGGATGGGTCAGGTAGCTATTTTCTTATATGCACGGAAGCAAATTCGTAAGCGGAACACTATTGAAATCCAGTCTGTTACGGCGTGATTTCAAGAGCATGACAGGTTGCAAATTAAAACAAAAAGTTTTTCACATCCTATATACAAAAAGCTTGTAACGTTTTCGCTTTTACTTCATCATAGTTGTAAGAGGGGTGAGATAATGGAAGATATGCATAAGCTCTATGAAGAAAATGCATCGAAAGTATATTGCTTTTTACTTTCATTATCTCGTAACGTACATGTTTCAGAAGACCTTACTCAGGAGACTATGCTACGTGCAATTTTAAATATTAAAACCTTTAAGGGAAACTGTAAGCTTTCTGTTTGGTTATTTCAGATAGCTAAAAATTTATATTTTGAATGGTACAACAAAAACAAAAGGGTTGTTTCCTTATCAGAACTGGATTGTTACGAACCTAGTGATAATTCTTTAGAACAAGAACTAATTAATAAAGAATCTGCCCAAAGTATTTTTGAATTCCTCAATAAGTTACCTGAACCATATAAAGAAGTTTTCACATTGCATACCCTTGGTGAGGTACCCCTTAATCAAATCAGTCAATTATATGAGAAAAGTGATAGTTGGGCGCGTGTGACATATTACCGTGCGAAGCAAATGATCATTGAGAAGATGAAAGGAGAATCCTTATGGATAGAATAGAATGTGATGTGATTCAAGACTTGATTCCATTGTATATAGATGGGGCATGTAGTCAGAAGACCAAGGAAGAGGTACAGTTGCACTTAGATGGTTGCGATAAATGTAACAGAATATATGATGAAATGAATGCTCCTATAGGGAATACTGAGAAAAATATTGTTTCCAATGAAGGCGCAGGCTTTGTTAAGCTGAGAAGAAAAATCATAGCTTTCATCATTGTAATTCTAGTGATGGGAATGGGGATTGGCTTGAACTTTGCTGCTATGCGATATGGTGATCGTACATTAGCTCCTCATGCAATGGTTTCCATCCTTTATGCAATATTTTGGTTAGTATTCACTTACAAGACCAGGGATTACAAGGGTCTTCAGAAGCTGTCCGTAGTTGTCGGAGCTTTATCCATGCTTACTGCGTTTAAAAGTATTCTAGTATTTTCTTTTGGTACAGAGGCATTACAGTCGATTTTTTCCTCTTTTCTACCTGTCTCATTTCTGACACCTTTGTATGGCTTGAGTGTTTTTGGTGATTTTTTACCAGTTGCACTTATGTTTTCATTGATATGGACAGGTTTAGCATCCTATAATATAGTTAAGACTGGAGAGACGAACTTCTTCAACCAGGTTGCCAAAAAAGAGGATAATACTATTTTAACGAAAAGAAGACACTTTTTAACTGTGATAATTGTTGCCTTTGCGTACGCTCTTATCTATTTTGTTTCACAAAAATATTTATATAATATTTATACAGCAGAGTGGACTTCCAGGCAATTTTTACCGATTGCTGCTATTATTTCTATTATTCCTGCTTTACGAAAGTCCCGTTATTCCCCTTATATATCCTTAAGTGGGTATGTAATAGGCGTAATTCTGGGAGAGTTATTTGGCCCAACAGAAAGAATTATGGATAAGAGTCTCCCTCCTATGCCAATTCATCAAGGTTGGTTCATTGCTATAGTGACTTTCTTGATTTTTTCCGCGATAGGTGCCATACTGGAAATGGTGTTAAAGAAGAGGCGTATAAGCAAAGAACAAGCAAATAGCCGTTAGAAGCCTAATGGAGAATGATTTTAAGGCTGACAACTGAGAGTATTTTGATATGAAACGGAGGAATTATAATGCCCTTAGAGATAATCCGAAACGATATTACAAAAGTTCATGCAGACGCAATTGTAAATGCAGCCAATAATTCCTTATTAGGTGGCGGTGGGGTAGATGGTGCAATTCATCTAGCTGCGGGGCCAGAGTTACTAGAGGAGTGTCGAGCAATCGGACCATGTAAAACAGGGCAGGCGAAGCTTACTAAAGCTTATCGTTTACCTGCAAAATATGTCATACATACCGTTGGCCCTATTTGGCAAGGCGGAAAAGCTAATGAGAAGAAGCTACTAGAAGATTGCTATAAGAATTCTCTTGCTCTGGCATTGGAGTATAAGTTGGATAGCATAGCCTTTCCGCTAATATCCTCAGGAGCATTTGGATATCCCAAAGATCAGGCATTACAGACTGCGATATCTTGTATTGGGGATTTCTTGCTAAAACATGACATGACTGTGTACCTAGTTGTATATGATAAGACTTCCTTTCAGTTATCTCAAAAACTTTATTCTTCTATCAAACAATACATTGATGATAAATATATTAAGATAGAACCATCACGTCGAAGGAGCAGATATAAAGAAACCTTCGTTGTTACAGAATTAGAAGATACTAAATATTCCTACTTAGAACCTTTATCAGCTATTAATATTGAAAGAAAGCTTGAGGATTTGCTTGAACAAACTGATGAAGGGTTTTCTCTTATGTTACTTCGCTTAATTGACGAAAAAGGGATTACTGATGCCCAAGCTTATAAAAGAGCCAATGTTGACAGAAGACATTTTTCTAAGATACGAAATGATATTAATTACAAGCCCAGCAAGGGCACTGTTATAGCTTTCGCCATTGCTTTAGAATTAAATCTGGATGAAACTAAGGATTTATTAAATAGAGCAGGATTTGCCTTGACACATAGTAGTAAGTTCGACATCATTATTGAGTATTTTATAGAAGG
>JAAZEK010000121.1 GCA_012512335.1 Clostridiales bacterium
AACTATGGAAATGGCTGCAAAAAATTATGTAAAATATACAGGAGCAACTATTTCAGAAGTCGTTAAAATGGCGTCAGAAAATCCTGCTAAAGCTGTTGGAATATTTAATGAGGTAGGCTCCTTGAAACCAGGTAAGTTGGCCAATATCATCCTACTTGATGATGCTCTAAATGTTCGCAGGGTCTATCTGCACGGAGCACTTGCAGTAGACAAAGCTAGTAACACACAGCGAATGGTTATTGAAAATTCACACAAGAACTGGGAAAGTCATTGATGTTGAATACAGGTATCCAATATTCCGCAGATGCGAGAACGCATCATGTTCTACACTGCAAAAATGATAACGGAACAGATCGGAAAAGGTGAAGAGTACGATACGATCAAACGAGTGATCAGTATCGTCATCACTGATTATCGTTTAATACCAGAAAACGAACAGTATCACAATCGATATCAGCTCTACGATTCTAAGACTGGTTCACGGTTTACGGATCTCCTGGAAGTTGACGCGCTGGAGTATGAAAAATCTAATTCATAGGCGATGGATTTTCATCATTGGTATATAAAACGGTAGTGCTAAATGCACTACCGTTTCTTTTCGTGCAAAGTAAGCCACATACAGTATCCTGTAACCCGTACTACTCAACCTTATCCAAGCTAAAATATCCTTCATGACCAGGTTCACGGTTAATCCATCTACCATTTGTGAAATCTGGTATAGCAACCGGAGCTCCGCCCATGGAAATGGACTGTTCAGATAGAGCAGTAATACACATCCATGCAGCCATATCATATACATCAATGGGAGGTATTACATTTCTTCTAACGCTGTCAAAAAAAGCTGACAGTACAAGGTCGTCCATACCACCATGTCCTGCATTTTCGTCTGGATTATAGTTCTTCCAGATTGGATGGTCATACTCTTCTCGCAATTCATCCGCATTGTTCCAGTTTTTCTTCCAGCTGAACTCATCCTCGGTCCCATGCAATTCATCTAAAAAGATGGAATGGTTGTCTTCTTGATACATACCTTTGGTGCCTTGAACTACGAAACCTCTAGAATAGAAACGAGGTAGGCTGGTATCCATGGTGAGGGTAATGGTTTCCCCATGAGCACATTTGATAATAGTTGTCACTACATCACCTTGTGCAAACTGATAATCCGCTAAGTCGTAATCCTCGCCTTCTGATTTTTTAATAAACTCATTAAGACCTCTTGCTTTAGAGGCCATTGATACCAATGACAACATTCGGTTTCCCCGGTTAACGTTTAATATTTTAGCGATTGGGCCTAACTGATGAGTAGGATAGTTATCACAGTTTCTATTCATATAATTTATCAGACGATAGTGGCGATTTTCTCTACCGTGTACAATCTCATCTCGCAGGTCATGGCGATAACCACCTTCACAGTGGACAATCTCACCCATAATACCCTTTTTCACCATATTAAGAACCATCAACTCTTTTCGACCATAGCAACAATTCTCCAACATCATGCAAGGAACCCCTGTTTCCTCATAAGCTCTGATAAGTTCCCAACATTCATCTATGGAGTAAGCTCCACCAACTTCAACACCTACATATTTACCTGCCTTCATAGCATCTATGGCAATATGTATGTGATCTGCCCAAGATGAAGATACAATAACAGCTTCCACTTCATCCATTGCTAATATATCCTTATAATCACTTGTACTTAAGGGAGTATTGCCAGCCTTTTCCTCTACGAATTTCACAGCTCTTTCTTGCCTATCTTCGTAGTTATCACACACTGCTTTTACAACGATACCCTCTATATTTAAAATAGTATGCAATAAACCATAGCCTCTACCACCTAGACCAATAATCCCAATTTTTATTTCTGACTTCATTCCAATTCCTCCATGCTGTATCTTTTATTTGAGTATTACACCTAAACCATTATACAACACTTTGATTTTGTTTTCCTTCATTTATGACATTTAGTTTCAAAATCAGTAATTATAATGTTACAGTTCACATAAAATAATAAATCATATGTAAGGAGCCTTTGCAGGAACGATTATCAATCTTAGCGAATATCAGCAGAAAATGCGTTAAGCACCTTTCACTGTCTGAACGAAGTGAGTTTGGAAAGTGTAGTATTTTCAGCTGATATGAGCTCTAGATTGATTCGTGATGGCAACAG
>JAAZEK010000122.1 GCA_012512335.1 Clostridiales bacterium
CCTTATTCTTGCCTTGCCCACACTAATTACCTATCTCATTCAAGGAAAATTATTTGTTAAACTTGAGGATGAGATATCGCCGTATCGACGTCGTAATGCATACTATGACCGTTGCATATCGGACAGAGAATATTTTAAGGAAACACGCCTACTGGGTGCATACAATTACTTCTTTAAACAATTTTCAGACTCATTACATGATTACTGTGATGCCAGCGCTCGTGTTGAAAAACGCAATAACATGAATATGATCACATCTCGTGTAATCACTTTGGGAGGTTATGTTGGCGTTCTCTTGCTCTTGTTTTCCAGTTTGATGGAGGGTATGATTTCCATTGGCGCTTTTGCAGCTGTATTTGCATCTATCACTGAACTTATGTACAGCATGAGGGATTTGTTTGATCGAGATTTTAATGGTGCAATGCGTAGTTATGGCTCCGTAAGAAATTTTATTTCATTCATTGATTCTTTTGATAAATCCTACAGTCCATCCCAGATTGTTAAACGTAGTGCTATCCAATTACAAGATGTTCGCTTTAGCTATCCAGGAACTGAGAAGGAAACGATTCGTGGCATATCATTGTCCATTGAACCAGGTGATACGATTGCTATAGTGGGTGAAAATGGCGCTGGGAAGTCTACTTTAATGCGCTTGATTCTGGGAGAATACACAGCTTCGAAAGGTAAGGTCCTTGCAGATGGACTTGACCTATCTGAAGTTGCACCAGCAGATCGATATAAAAATGTATCTGCTGTTTTCCAGCATTTTGGCAAGTATCAAATGACCCTGCGCGAAAATATAGAGTTGTCTTCAATAGAAAAGGATGAAGATAGCTTTAGTAGTGCTATGGAGCAGGCAGATGTATCTCTTGATCGCAGTTTTCCAGACAGAGAAAACACCTTGCTGTCTCGTGAGTTCGGTGGCGTGGATATTTCAGGTGGTCAGTGGCAAAGAGTAGCTATTGCACGTGGATTATACAGGCAGCATGAGCTGATTGTTCTGGATGAACCTACTGCTGCCATCGACCCAATAGAAGAAACCCGGTTGTATAAACAGTTTGCACTGATATCTAAGGATGTGACAGCACTGATAGTAACTCATCGTTTGGGCTCAGCACGGATTGCAGATCGCATCATCGTCATGAAAGATGGACTGATTGATGATATGGGAACCCATGACGAGCTTGTTGAAAAAAGGGGACACTATGCGGACTTGTATCAAGCTCAAGCTAAATGGTATGCGTGATGCAGAACACCAGCATCCATCTCAGAAATTGTATCGCAAAGGGCATCAATATCCAATGGATTATGGGAGGCAAGTAGAATCGTAACACCTTTTTGGCGTAAATTCAAAAAGAGTTTGCGCATATCTGCTACGCCTTGATTGTCCAGTCCATTCATAGGCTCATCTAATACCAGTAGCTTAGGTTTCTCCATAATTGCTTGGGCAATGCCCAGCCTTTGACGCATTCCTAAGGAGTATTTTCCAACTGGCTTTTTACTTGCTGGATCCAGCCCAACGAGGTTAATAACTTCCTCTATACGTTGTTTGCTCTTTATTCCACGTAATCCAAGAAGCCATTTCAAATTGTTGTACCCACTTTCTGTAGGAAGAAAACCAGGTGCTTCAATAATCATCCCTGTATTAGGTGCGAAATCACAGTCAATGCCGATACTTTTATCAAAAACTGTAACACTGCCTTGGGAAGGCTTTAGAAAACCCAAAATGCATTTCATAAGCACAGTTTTTCCAGAACCATTGCGTCCAACAATTCCATGTATTTTACCAGTTTCATATTCTATATTAATATCTTTAAGAACCTCTTCTCGGCCGAAACTCTTTGAAATATGAGATACTTTAACAGCGTGATTCATTGCTATTACCTCCTGTGAAAATAAAGCTTACATTTTTGGACCAAGCCAATGATACTGCTATTAAAATCAAGTTAACTCCTCCAAAAAGGAGATGTGTCTGTCCTATGGTAGGTAGTCTATCATAACCAAAATTGTGCATGATATAGGTTGCATGTTGCAGAGGGGAGAGCCATGCAGTTATAATATTTGCACGATAATACATGGAACGATCCAGCTGGAGCCAGACGATAAAACGATCTGGAGTCAACAGATATGACAGAAGACTTAGAAGCAGTATACTAAACATACCCACCTTTTTACCAAAACGCAGTGATATTGTCAGGTTGATCATAGTAAGAAGAAGGGTATAGTGGGCCATCAAAAGATAAATATTGGCGGTGCTGGCATAGGGTGTGGTTAATTTGATCGTTTTACGCACTACTGTTAAGGCCACCTCAAATTCTGATGGAGAAAAACTTAAGAGGGTAGCGGTTTCGCTCCATTTATCAGTAATGAAGGCGTTACCTGCTGTTAATAGAATTGTAGAGATAAAGAGAAAAGTGGTATATCCAATACTGACAACAATGGCGGTAAACACTTGACCTAGTAGCCAGTTCAAGCGATTGGTACGAAATATCAAATAAGCGGCTGGTGCATCTAGGCGTGGAATTTCTGAGAGTAGCAAAATAAGGGCCAGGGAAGCAAATAGGATACTATCGCTATCAGCAAAGCACCAAATAAAGGGCTCAAATATTTGGATGTCTGTTAAAAATTCACGAGATAGGGATATGGTTTTTTCCGTTAGAAGAAAACATATGAGAAATCCCATGATCAGGCTCATAATCAGGCGAGGGTTCTTTCGAAGCATACGCAGATTCCAAAGTAAGCATTGGTATACACTTTTTAAATTAAATTCTATTATATCAAACATAATTATTAATCTCCTTGCGTAGAACCAATACATAAAGTGTGGATGTAAACACTAACAGTACGCTCAGAAGTAAGATTGAGGTTATGTCCCCAGTTAACCATGTCCGCGGATCCAGATATTGATATTTTGGTTCAACAAAAAACCTTGATACCAGCATGGATAGCGCAAAGCTCAAGGCAGTAGGCACTGCATAAGCACTTACAGTGTCTTTTGAAAGCAGTGCTGCGATCCCGCCTATGGAGGCAAACAATGTGGTAGACAGAATCCGTGCCAGGAGCATGTAAATCGGAAATGGTGTATTTGCCGTTGAAGGTGAAGCTACCACCACCAGCAAAGTAATAAAAAGAAGAATGCCTGCTATCTGAGCCAGAGTAGCCATAAGCAAAACTGTTAGTAGCTTAGCTAGTATATAATTACGGTATCCACATCTGAAAATTGACATCCTCGCAGCACCAGTTAGTAATTCATGCATGGCATGTGCTGCAGATGGCAGGGATGCCAATAAAGGGAGGGACAAGACACTTCCTGGGCCGGTTAAGGATTTTGTCAGTAAATGCATAGGTTTTATGCCATCACCTTGGAGTATCCAATAGGAATCTGTGCC
>JAAZEK010000123.1 GCA_012512335.1 Clostridiales bacterium
ATAATAAATATATTTCAGTCGCTGTTGCACTCACGAATCAAACTAAAGCTCATATCAACAGAAAATACTACACCTTCCAAACTCACTGCGTTCAGACAGTGAAAGGTGCTTAACGCATTTTCTGCTGATATTCGATAAGATTGATAATCGTTCCTGCAAAGGCTCCTTCCATATGATTTATTATTTTGGATGTGAACAGCAACCATTAATTTTCAGGCAAGCGGTATAATTATACAATATGATGAAAAGTAAGTGCTTATGGCGTATAATAATGTAAGTATTCATAATAAATCAAAGGGAGTGGAATAATGCAAACACCTATATTTTGGAAGGGTAGTTTGGAGGATATCGAACAATCGGTAAAATCCATTAAAAAAGGCAAGGTAGAAGTGCTATGTAAGTCTGCTGGCAACCGTAATATATATTTAATTGAATACGGTGAGCGTAACTATATAAAGCATGAGGCCAATTATAGCTCAGCAACAGGTGCGAAGGACTTAAAATGCTATGCAGATAAAACTCAGCCTGGATATGTACCAACTGTTTTACTGGTAGGAGCTGTTCACGGTGGCGAATTTGAAGGGACAGTAGCCATGTTGAACCTAATAAGTCTTTTGGAAACTGGAAGGGATTTGGCGGGAAATGTAAATGAGGATATTCTAGATGCTGTGAAGGGTACAAACCTGCTACTAATACCTTGCTTAAATGTAGATGGCAGAGCCAGAGTTCCCTTTGATGCATTTTTGGATAAGGATTATGAAACCTTTAGATATTACAGCCAAGGAACATGGAAGGATGGCTCGTTGTGTGAGTGGCCAGACTGTAAAGCAAAGCATCCTATCATAGATCATGTCGATTTCCTTGGAAGCTATTTCAACGATGATGGCATCAACTTAATGCATGATAATTTCTTTTTTCCTATGGCAATAGAAACTAAGGCTATGCTACGCTTAAGCGATCAAAGGGTTCCCGATGTCACTATCCACTTACATGGGGGCTCTAACACCACTTCTACCTTTCTACAAACCAGGTATGTTCCAAGCTTTATGAATAATAGAATATACGAGCTTGCCATGCAAGTTAAGTTAGCTGCAGAGGAGAAGGGTTGTGGAGAGCTATTCCAAGTCTGCAGTCAGGAAACCAACGCTGATAGCTATCCGCCGCCTTCATTTAATCTTGTTTCAGCATGCTCTCACATAAATGGAGAAATGTGTATTACATACGAATCTAATCAGGGTCTTGATGACGAAAATCAATATACTCCAGAACAAATCTATGAAATAATTATGATTCTTTTCGCAGAGACTTGTCGGTATGCAAAGGATATTATGGGTATTGATACAGAAGAGGAGTCCGAATAAAGATAAGAAGCACGGGGACGGTTCTCGTGCTTCCTTTTTGCTGTTTATGGAAAGAAGGGGTAAAGAACTATGATGGGTTTGCTAAATAAATTCTGATATTATTAGTCTCGTATCCGTCAAAGGCTCCTTTAGCAGGCACTAAGCTAACTCCCAAACGGCCTTCGTTCTTAAAAGAACGTAATATTTCGTATACCAAAGGTGCGCCTTGTCGCACCTTTCCTTCTGGCCAGATATCAATGCATGCATTAATTGCATCTCCAATAGGAAGAGGATTATCTTCCCTGTTCTTCAACAATTCTTCGAGCCTTGCATAAGCATGATGCCATATATATGGGGTTATGTCGGCTACATTATAAATACGGATTGGGTGAGTGGATACTTTATATCCCCCTGAATAAACTTCGCATGTGGTGCTATGAGGCAACAACTCTATAGTTTTAAAGCTGACATCCTCGGGGAAAGCAATAGCGGTAGTAGCTAGATAGGTATCGCCATCATCGCTAATGCCAATCGTCATTGGCTGGTTCACACGGGAGACGAAAATTCTATCTGGTATACTATTTCGTAAAATAAGACCTACAACCTCAGAAGGTAATTCAGAGAAGGCCTCACTCATCGCCTGATCAGTACCCATTCCAGTATCTATAAAATAGGCAATGTATTGGCACATGAGGTCACTCATGTGAATGGAGCTATTATCGGGCAAAACAGGATAGTTTCCAATTGCCTCCGGATTTTTGGAAGCAAAAATATAGCCTTTTTTCTCTAGCGCAACTGCGGTTTCGTTTCTCTTAGACTTAATGTCATCAGTTAGGTAGGAACCTGCGCTACCATTCGCTATGTATGATATGTTTTTATCTGATGTTATGAAAGGATGTCCCCACTCCACATCGCCACCAGAATTTGATCGACTGTGGATGAAAC
>JAAZEK010000124.1 GCA_012512335.1 Clostridiales bacterium
ATTCGGTTTCTTTGTACTGCATTGCCAAACTTCTTGGTTACGGAATAACCTATCCCGATATCTACATTCCTGGTTTTTCGATAAATCAAAACAAGAAGGGGGTGACCTAGGGATCGTCCTTTTTTATATGTGTATTGAAAATCTTTGTTTCTTCTAAGTCGATATTTCTTTTCCACCCCATACCTCCAAAAAGCTAGTCGATGGTAGAAAAGGCCACTAAATAGCGGCCTTATGCTGAAAGTTTCTTCCTGCCCTTTAGCCTTCTTCTCTTAAGCACCAATCTACCGTTCTTTGTGCTCATTCTTTTTCGGAAACCATGTTCCTTGCTTCTCTGCCGTTTTTTTGGCTGATACGTACGTAACATATTGTACAGCCTCCTTTCCATTTCAATTCAAACAATTATTTATTTTACCATAATCCCTTGTCAATGAAAAGGGAATCGGCATTTTGCTACGTATAGTATTATAAGTCATACTTCTTCTTAATGTCAAGAAAATCAAGCAGGTTTATGACTAGATAAAACTGTTAAAGCAACAATCCACAGATTTTTAGTAAATTCTCCTTTACTGTTGATAACTTCTACACTATAATAATAGTAGATTCTTTTTTCAAGTTATTCACATCTGTGGATATGGTTGTGTATAACTTGTTATTTATATAAGCTCTTAATTGCTTTTTGAGACTTTACATCCTGTTGACATTGTTAATTTTAATCTATAAACTTGTGTATAAGTATTCCATAAGGTTGACCTTTTTATCCCAGCCTTATGACTTTTATAATGCTGTGCAAGGCCAGTTACATGTACAGCAATTTTATTCTATTATTCTTGTTTTTTTCTTTGTAGGAGGTTTGTAATGAACAGTTATTTAATGGATCTTTGGGAGAAAACTCTTCAATTGGTGCGAAATGAAATCACCGATGTCAGTTTCGACACCTGGATTAAGGCTATTGAACCGGTGTCTATTAAAGGAGACCAGCTTTATCTCTGTGTTCCTAACGATTTTACAAAAAGTATTTTGGAGGGGCGGTACACTAGCCTTATTTCCAGCGCAGTAAAGCAAATTTCTTCAAAGTCTTACTACGTATCATTTGTCCTTACCAGTGAAGCTGACAAATATATGGATAAACCAGAGAAAACCGAGGGGGAGGAAGATAAAGTATATGGGCATCTAAATCCGAAATACACCTTCGACACCTTTGTCATTGGAAATAGCAACCGCTTTGCTCATGCCGCCTCCCTAGCTGTATCAGAGTCTCCAGCTATGGCATATAACCCTCTTTTTATATACGGAGGAGTGGGACTAGGAAAAACCCACTTAATGCATGCCATTGGCCATGCTATACTGTCCCGTAACAAAAAATCAAAGGTCCTCTATGTTACCTCTGAGAAGTTTACCAATGAACTTATTAGCTCCATTCAGACCAACAAGAATGTGGAATTTCGTAACCGCTATCGAAATGTAGATGTTCTTCTCATTGACGATATACAGTTTATTGCCGGCAAAGAAAGTACTCAAGAAGAGTTTTTCCACACCTTTAATACCCTTCACGAAGCCAATAAACAAATAGTAATTTCCAGTGATCGTCCTCCCAAGGAAATTCCAACCTTAGAGGACAGGCTACGTTCGCGATTTGAATGGGGCTTAATTGCTGATATTCAGCCTCCAGATTTGGAAACCCGTATTGCTATTTTAAAGAAGAAGGCTGATTTAGAAAACCTAGAAGTAGATGATGAGGTTCTAGCCTTTATTGCTAAGCGCATTGAATCCAATATACGTGAGCTTGAGGGCTCCTTAACCCGTATTATCGCCTATTCCTCTTTAACTGGCAGCAACTTAGACGTAGCTACAGCTGACGAAGCATTAAAGGACATTATCTCTAATCACAGACCTCGTAAAATAACACCTGAGTTAATACAAAAGGTGGTAGCTGAACACTTTCAAATGAAGATTGAGGATATGAAGTCTAAGAAACGTAACCGTCCCATAGCATATCCCAGACAAATTGCAATGTATCTTTGTCGCGAGCTTACTGATCTATCTCTGCCTAAAATAGGAGAAGTCTTTGGTGGTCGTGATCACACTACTGTAATTCATGCCTGTGATAAAATTTCCACTTCGATGGAGTCTGATTTACAGGTAAAACGGGCAATAAATGAACTTACTAAGAGAATCAACGAACAATAAACAAGTATTGTGGATAGTTTATCTATAAGAAATACAAAGCATCCACAATGTATCCACATGGGGAATGGGAGTGATACTTCTTTCGACACCAAAATACACATTTCCACAGCCCCTACTACTATTACTACTAAATTATTAGTATATGCAATAATAACAGGAGGTATACCATGAAATTCACTTGTTCCCAAAATAGTTTTTTGGAGGTCATCCTTACCGTACAAAAAGCAGTATCCGCCAGAACCAACATGCCCATCCTAGAAGGCATCCTTATATAAACTGAAAAAGATGTTATACGACTAATGGGCAGCAATCCTGATTTGTCTATTGAAAGTCATATGGAGGCTAACATAATTCAAGAAGGGAGTGTCGTTGTACCTTCACGTTTACTCTCTGAAGTAATACGTCGCTTACCAAATGCAGAAATGGAGGTATCTGTACAGGCTAATAATAGTGTGAAGTTTTCCTGTTTGAATTCTATAGTTACCCTTCAGGGATTTGCATCAGATGAATTTCCTACTTTACCTGATATCAATGAAAACCAACCCATTGAAATCAGCAAGATGCTTCTAAGTAAAATGATACGAGAGACCATCTTTGCTGTCGCTGTTGATGAGGCTCGTCCTATTTTAACTGGTGCACTTATGGAAGTAGAAGATAGTCAGGTTACTATGGTATGTCTTGATGGTTACCGACTAGGTTTAAGAAAAGGTAAGCTAGATACGAGTCATGAAAGTAGAAAAGTTATCATTCCTGGTAAGTCTCTTCAAGATGTTGGAAAGATCATGGATGAAGATGATCAAAAGATTAGTATTACCGTATCTGATCGTCATGTTTTATTTGATATGGGTTATACCCGAATAGTTTCTCGAGTTTTGGAAGGAGAATATATAAACTACAAGCAGATTATCCCAGAGGATTATAAAACAAGGGTTAAGGTTGATACGAAAATTTTGGCAGATAGTATTGACAGAGCTTCACTTATAGCCAGAGAAGGTAAGAATAATCTAATTAAACTATCACTGCAAGATCAGAAAATGATAATTACCTCTAATTCTGAATCGGGTCAGGTTTATGAAGAAATACCGATAATTCAGGAAGGTAAGGATTTGGAGATCGCTTTTAATGCACGCTATTTTATGGATATGCTTAAGGTTTTAGAAGATCAAGAAATATGTCTAGATTTTACCACTAGTGTAAGTCCTTGTGTAATTAGACCTATAACAGGAAATGATTATACCTATCTACTTCTTCCTGTAAGGATTTTTGTATAGTGAATAAATAACTTGGAACTTATATTTATGATTCTACTGCAAATAGTCGTTGGATTGTCGTTCTGAGGAGCTTGCGACGAAGAATCTTGAAAGTAGAAGATGAAACATTTATGTAATAAGGTGGAAATGACAATGGAAAAGATTAAAATAAATACAGAATTTATAAAGCTAAATCAGCTCCTTAAATGGATGAATGTAGTAGAGTCTGGTGGTGTAGCCAATCACTTTATTACAGAAGGTTTAGTGAAGGTAAATGGAGAAAAAGAGTTAAGAAAAGGAAGGAAGATTCATGCCGGGGATATGGTGGAAGTAGAGCAGGTGGGAAGCTTTCTTATAGAATAGGAGAGGGTGCTTGCTTTGCAGCTTACTGAATTATTTCTCAGCAATTATAGAAATTATGATCAACTTGCGCTTTCCTTTAGTGCTGACTTAATATGTTTTATAGGTTCCAATGCCCAAGGTAAAACAAATATTCTGGAGTCAATATTCTTATCCTGCACAGGTCGTTCTCATCGGACTCCTAGGGATAGAGAGCTTATTCAGTGGGGAAAAGAGGAAGCTCTTATTCGAACAAAGGTTAATAAACAGATAGGGGCCAGTGAAATAGCCATTGGCCTTTCTATTTCTGACAAAAAAAACATCCTTATAAATCAAAGCCCTGCTGTTAGAATGGGAGAATTGATGGGGCACTTAAATTCTGTGATGTTTTCTCCTGAGGATTTAAAGCTTGTTCGAGAAGGACCTCAAGAGCGTAGACGTTTTATGGATATGGAATTATCCCAGGTGAAGCCTAAATATTTTTACTATTTACAGCAGTATAATAGAGTTTTAAACCAAAGAAATCGTCTTCTAAAAGATATTTCATATAAACCGTCTCTTATGAATACCTTGCCTGTTTGGGATAAACAGCTAGCAGAAGCTGGCAGCTATATAATAATGCAAAGACGATTGTTTTGTGATGCCCTACAAACTATTGCAGAAGAAATACATAGTCATATTACCCACGGCTCAGAAAAATTATCAGTTGTATATAAATCATCCATACCCTTAAAAAAAGAGTCAAGCCAGGATGAAATACAGGCGGATTTTCTAAGTGAGTTAGAGGGTAAGCATGTTGATGATACTGAAAGAGGAAATACTAGCCGTGGTTGTCATAGAGATGATATTGTTTTTCAGATAAATGGAGTAGATGTAAGAACTTTTGGTTCCCAGGGGCAAAAAAGGACTACAGTTCTATCATTGAAATTGTCTGAATTGGAATTCATGGCACAGGAAACAGGCGAATATCCATTACTATTATTAGATGACGCAATGTCAGAGCTGGATCCCTCAAGGCAAAAGATGATAATGAAATATATAGATAAGGTGCAAACCTTTATAACATTAACAGATCTGGACCAATTTCCTGCTCTAAAAGGTAAAAGTCGACAGGTTTATCAAATTAATTCTGGAAAGGCGCTTCTGATTGAAAGCTAATCCTTTTAACAAAGCTAAAAATAGGATATAATATAAATTATAATGTTAGGAAGGATGGGCGGTATGATATTGCATCTAGGAGGAAATGAAGTTGTTCCAATGAAAGATATCATTGCGATTATGGATCTAAAGAAAACGGAACAGGCTCCTGTTAATATAGAATTTTTAAATATAGCTAAAGAAGAAGGCTTTGTTAGAAGAATATCTGATGAGCCGATTAAATCTTATATATTGGTTGAAGTTGATAAGAAAACAATATTGTACCTGTCTCCGATATCCTCTACTACGCTATTAAAACGAAGCAGATCAGTAACGGACTTTTCAGTAGACAAGCAATTAAACAAGGGGGATATCAAGTGACCAATCAAAACAATAATAATCATTATGACGAATCTGATATTCAAGTATTAGAAGGTTTGGAGGCTGTCCGTAAGCGACCAGGAATGTACATAGGTACTACTAGTATGCGCGGTCTTCATCACTTAGTATATGAAATTGTCGATAACAGCATAGATGAGGCATTGGCAGGCTTTTGTGATAGAATTCATGTTACCATTCACAAGGACTTATCAGTTACTGTTACTGATAATGGAAGAGGAATTCCTGTGGGAATAAATCCAAAATATGGAATTCCTGCTGTTGAAATTGTATTCACCATGCTTCATGCAGGTGGTAAGTTTGGTGGCGGGGGATACAAGGTTTCAGGGGGCTTACACGGGGTTGGGGCTTCTGTTGTAAACGCACTGTCTGAGTGGATGGTTGCCAATGTACGTACAGACGGAAAAGAATATCAAATGGAGTTTGAAAGAGGGGTTACTACATCTGCTCTAAAAGTTATTGGTGAAACCAATGAAACTGGCTCATGTGTTCACTTCAAACCAGACCATCAGATATTTGAGGAAATAGACTTTAGTTATGATATACTAAAAGGGCGTCTACGGGAGATGGCTTTTCTAAACAAAGGAATAACCATTATCTTAGAGGATCAACGTGTAGAGGATCTGTATAGTGAATTTCATTATGAAGGCGGTATAATGTCCTTTGTTGAGTATCTTAATAAGAATAAAACGCCTTTACACAGCCCACCAATTTATATAGCAAATGATAGAGAAAATGCTACATTGGAGATTTCTTTGCAGTATAATAGTGCTTTTATAGAAAATATATATCCTTTTGCAAACAATATTTCTACTCCAGAAGGTGGCACTCATTTATCAGGCTTTCGTTCGGGTTTAACTAGAGTGGTTAATGACTATGCCAGAAAGACCAATGTTTTAAAGGCAGGAGATGAAAATTTTTCAGGAGAAGACACTCGTGAAGGCCTAACTGCCATCATAAGTGTTAAGCTTTCCGAACCCCAATTTGAAGGGCAAACCAAGACTAAGTTAGGCAATAGTTTTATTAGAGGCTTTGTAGAAAATTCTATGGTAGAAAAACTTACATACTTTCTGGAAGAGAATCCTTCAGTTGGTCGCATCATAGTAGAAAAAGCACTAAATGCATCTAGAGCAAGGGAAGCGGCAAAAAAGGCAAGAGACTTAACCAGAAGAAAAGGTGTACTTGAAAGCGCATCTTTACCTGGAAAGCTTGCAGACTGTTCGGAAAAGGATCCAGCCTTATCTGAAATTTTCATAGTTGAGGGTAATTCTGCTGGTGGCTCTGCTAAGCAGGGGAGAGAGAGGAAGTACCAGGCTATTTTGCCCCTGCGAGGTAAAATACTAAACGTGGAAAAGACACGTTTAGATCGGATTTTGGGCAATGAAGAAATAAAATCCATGATAACTGCCTTTGGAGCAGGGATCGGGGATGACTTTAACGAGGAAAAGCTCCGTTATCATAAAATTATTTGTATGACTGATGCTGATGTAGACGGCGCTCATATACGGACTTTACTTCTTACTTTCTTCTACAGATTCATGCGTCCGCTTATTGAAAACGGTTATGTTTATATAGCTCAACCTCCCCTTTATAAGGTAAGTAAAAGCAAAAAGGAAAGCTATGTATACAGTGATAATGAATTAGATGCTTTATTAGAAGAAATTGGGCGAGAAGGTGTGGAGCTTCAACGATACAAGGGTCTAGGTGAAATGAATCCAGAGCAATTATGGGATACCACCATGAATCCGGAAACCCGGACAATTTTAAAGGTTGAACTAGAGGACGCCATTACTGCAGATGAAACCTTTAATATTTTAATGGGAGACAAGGTGGAACCTAGACGGCAGTTTATAGAGGAAAATGCAAAATACGTCAAGAATTTGGATATATAAAGGGGAATAAGCGTAAATGGATTCTGTGAATCAAACAATAATAAATGTTAATTTGGAAGATGAAATGAAAAAGTCCTACATAGACTATGCCATGAGTGTTATTGTAGGACGAGCCCTTCCTGATGTACGTGACGGTTTAAAGCCTGTACATAGAAGAATATTATATTCCATGCAAGAGCTTGGAATGACATCAGACAAACCTTATCGAAAGTCTGCCAGAATCGTCGGTGACGTTTTAGGTAAATATCATCCTCACGGGGATACAGCAGTTTATGATGCAATGGTGCGTATGGCACAGGATTTTTCCATTCGCTACCCATTAATTGACGGCCATGGTAATTTCGGTTCTGTTGACGGTGACTCACCTGCAGCCATGCGTTACACTGAAGCTCGTATGGCGAAAATTACAGGGGAAATAATGGCAGATCTCGGAAAAGATACAGTAGACTTCATGCCTAACTTTGATGAATCCCTAAAAGAGCCTGTTGTTTTACCAGCCCGATTTCCAAATTTACTTGTAAATGGATCTTCAGGTATCGCTGTTGGTATGGCTACCAATATACCTCCACACAATATGGGAGAGGTTATTGATGGAACCATTGCAATTATAGATAATCCAGAAGTTAATTTAGATGAATTAATTCGTATCATCACTGGTCCGGATTTCCCAACAGGTGGGTTAATACTTGGTAGAACAGGTATTCGTGAAGCTTATAGAACTGGTAGAGGTCGAATATTAATGCGAGGGAGAACGGATATTCAAGAGATGTCCAACAATAGATCTCGTAACAA
>JAAZEK010000125.1 GCA_012512335.1 Clostridiales bacterium
AGGGATAGTTCGGTAGTGATTAGTATGTCCATTACAGTAATCTCCTTTGGCATTCGGGAAAGCTGGTAGCCGCCCTTCGATCCTTTTACAGAAATTACTATGTCCCCATGTTTTAGCAGAGAAAAGACCTGCTCCAGGTATATCTTAGAAATACCAAGCTTTTCTGAAAGAGTTATAAGGCTGATAAATTCTCCACTTTTATATAATTCCGCTAAGCTGATTGTGGATGCAAGGGCATAGCGACCTTTTGCGGAAATTCTCAAGCATAACACTCCTTTAACATACATGTTTAATATGTTATCTATTATATGGTCTGTAAAATATGTTGTCAATGTATTTGTGAGTGATGAGGTATCATAGCTTGTTTATTCATTATTGTACGAAAAGTTCAAAAAGATTCCTTGCGGTAAAATGACTGTGGAGAGAGACCCCGTTAACATATAAATTTATTATTCATATAATGTATCAACGAAACTTGAAAGGTGGATAGAAAATGTACAATTTTAATGATAATTATTTTATGCATGAGCCTCACAAAGATTGTAAGAATGCAGCTGAAATCAACTTGATGAACACAATGCGTTCGTTATGGGAGCAGCATGCTGCATGGACAAGAGCGGCAATTACTAGCATAGTATTCAGTCAGCCAGATGAGGAGTTCGTTACCCGTAGATTGCTACGTAATCCAAAGGATTTTGCTGATGCTTTACGGCCATTTTATGGAGATAGCATTGCTTCCAAGTTTAGTGTGCTGTTGACAGAGCATCTAGTAATAGCTTCAGAGCTTGTAAAAGCATTAAAAGCTGGTTTAACTAAAAAGGCCAAAGAGGCAGAAAAAAGATGGTATCAAAATGCTAAAGATATTGCTGCTTTTCTCGCACAGATCAACCCTTATTGGTCGGAGGAAAGCTGGAGAGCCATGATGTTTGAGCATTTAAGGCTTGTAACAGCAGAAGCGGCAGGAATGTTGAGAGGTAACTACCAGGCGAGTATCGATGCTACAGATGAAAATGAAAAGCATGTTCTTGAAATGGCAGATATGATGATAAACGGTATCATTATGCAGTTCCCAGAACAGTTTGCATAGGTAATTATTTATCAGTCTTGGCCGATGAGGTGGTTTTCTGCTCACTGTATGTATTCCTGTCCCAGAAGATTCCGTCAACATAACCTTGTATAGAGTTATCAGATTCGGCCATTTCCAATCTTTTCTCTGTCCATATACAGTAGAGTGGATTTTTTTCTATTCCTATGAAATGCCTCCCTAGCTTTTTTGATACAACACTGGTGGTTCCTGAACCTAGAAAAGGATCAAAGACTATATCCCCTTTATTACTACTTGCCAGCATGATTTTTGCTATGAGCTCTTCAGATTTTTGTGTGGGGTGTGCTGTATTTTCCGCCATTGACCAAAAGGGTATGGTAATATCATCCCAGAAATTTGATGGACAGGTATCACGATAATTTCCACCATCTGTTTCCACCCAATCCTTTGGCTTTCCATTAACGCGATAGGGTGCAACAACCTTTTTGCGAATCTTAACATCATCCAAATTAAATGTATATTCATTGGACTTGGTTGCATACCATATATCTTCGAGTCCATTTTTCCAATTTGCCTTTGCACCTCGACCTTTTTCACGCTGCCAAGTAATTCGGTTTCTTACAAAAGACAATTCCATAAGAACTTTACCAATGATTAAACTTGATTCCCAATCACAGCATACATAGATAGATCCAGTATCTTTTAGTAGTGGGAGTACTGCATTGAGCCATTGTCTTGTATATGTTTCATAATCCTCATCAGTCTTTTTTGCAAAGCCGTTTCCATGAAAAGACTTACTTAAATTGTATGGTGGATCAGCAATGATTAAATCGATGCTCTTCTCTGGTAGATGCTTAACTACTTCAAAGGTATCCCCACTTATTGTTTTATCTAGAACCTTTGATATTTCAACAGGAGTGTTTATTTCGATACATTGTTCTAGGTATTCTTGCCCTTGCTCTAAAGAAATATCAATTGTTTTGTTTCGACCAGCCTTTTTTTTGCTCATGACTAACCCCTTTGTAATTTATCAACTGCTTGCTCATAATCTGATAAGAATAATACATCATTTCCTCGATTACTCTCATATATAAACGCTTTTAGGCTTTTGCTTGTGTAGGCTGAAAAATCTCCAACAATAGCAATTTTTATTTTGTAGGTAACGAACTTTTGCAATATGTCACCTGCTATTTTTGTGCTTAGATCAAAGAAATCCTCACATATAGCTGACTTATTGATGATAATACGGTTGCATCCGGTTTCGTATGAGACAGACATAATCAAATCCAGTGCTGACTGCACACCTGTGATTACTATTTCGTCGCTATTTACAACTGCTATATCATATTGTTTTCCTTTTACTGTTGTAATCTCCATTCTCAAGCCTCCACAAATCTCTCTTGTCTCTATCCTAAAACAAAATCTATATATAAATTATTCTTATTTGACATCTGCAGATCTACATCTGTTCCTTAAAAATAGACTTTCAATTCTGAAGTTAGTATACTACAAAACAGCGAAAAGTCACAGTTATTCGTGCATGGACGAAAGAAAGGATTTGTATTATAGTATCATTGGGTTATTTCAGCAAAACTAAGCAGGTGATTAAATGGTAAAAGACAAAAAATCTGTAATCTTTCTTCTGGGAAATTTCTATGCATTCTTTATAACTGGTGCCATGATTCTAGTGTTAGGTGCAGTTATGCCATATATTTTGAGGGATTATCAGCTTGGATATGACCAAGGAGGGACACTTTTACTGCTACAGGCTATGGGAAATCTAATAGCTGCTATACTTGGAGGGGTTATTTCAGTATATGTCGGTAGGCGTGCTGTTCTGGTATTTGGAGCTTTGACATATGCTATTGGCTATGGAGGCATAGCGTTTGCTTCTTCACCTGTCGCCTTATATATTCTTGTGACCTTATCTGGACTAGGCTGGGGGATTATTAACAATTTAGTCAACGTTGTTGTAAGTGAAAGATCAAAGGGAGATGCGTTCACTATTAATCTCCTACACACGATGTTTGGAGTAGGTGCATTGACAGGACCATTTTTGGTTAGCATTGCAATTGGCTTGGACTTGGACTGGAGGATTGCTATGGCTACTCTTGCGACACTATCTCTGATGTTAGCATATGTATTTTTACGTATGGATTTACCTGAGCTGGTATCAAATACAGATATGGAAACACAGAGCAAAAAGAGCAAGATATCATTTACCTTCCTTAACGATGTTCGATTTTATGTATTTATGCTACTTTTGTTCTTCTATGTCGGATCAGAAAGCATCATAAATGGTTGGTTGGCTACATATCTATTAGATACTGGTATTGCAGATGAATATTCAGCACGTGGATTGCTATCCATCACATGGTTTGCTGTTATTATAGGTCGTTTGGGATGTGCATTATTATCCAAATACACTAGTAAAGAAATGCTTTTGTTAGCTGGAGGACTTGGCTCTGTATTGTTTGCCATTCTACTACTTTTCTCAAGTAACTTGTTAATGGTATATGTATCTGTGATTGGATTAGGTTTATCATTTGCAGGAATGTATCCAAATACCGTTGCTAATGCAGATTATATGATACAAGGATCGGGCACTGCCAGCGGAATTATGTTTTCAGGTGGAGGGCTGGGCGCTTCACTTATCCCTTATATAGTTGGATTAAGGGCAGAGTCAAGAGGTATTGCGGCAGGTATGAACACTTTAATGTTAACGGTATTAGTATTGGCTTCACTTTGTGCGATCAATTTTGCTTTAGGAAGAACTAAACATGAACCGTCCCAGTGACTCTAGATGTTAATTTCTTGTAAAATGTATGTATTGATATGTATATCCTAAACATGTTACAATAATGAAAACACATGTCGATTTGTGCGGTTTTGTGGGCTAATTTCAGCTATTGATATTATTATAGGGGAGAAGCTGTCTATGGATAACAATACAAAGGTTATACGAGTAGAGGAAAAGTATCCTTTAAGTTTCCTGCAATGCTCTGGGATATATTCAGCATTAAGCAAAATGCTGACACCAGACAGGTTTAATAATCCTGATAGCTATATAATTCGCTCTGTCTATTTTGATGATTATTCTGAAACGGCATATTATGATAAAATAAATGGAGTTGAGTATAGGACGAAGCTCCGTTTACGTATTTACCCGCCTGATTACAATAATGTAAAGCTTGAGATTAAAGAAAAGAAAGGCGGAGCCCAGCAGAAGCACACAATGAAAATAAGCCGATATGAAGCAGAAGCGCTTATAAATAAAGAATATGAAATAGCACTGAAAAATAAAAGCATCGAGGATATGCTTTTTGAAAATGACATTCCGATTCATAGCATGCGACCTGTTGTTATGAACCAATACAGACGTAGTGCATTTATGCATGTTATTAATAATATACGTATAACAATAGACAGGGATATTGTTAGTAGTGAAAGCGATTTTAACTTATTTGATGAAGATCCTGTCATGTTTCCAGTTATGGACTACTATGAAGCTTTACTTGAGGTAAAGTATGATAATTTTCTATTTCAATGGATTAGCGATCTATTTAGTATATATGGACTGAACAAAGAGGCGTACAGTAAATACGTTTTTTCACGTAGATTATTTGAGAACTTTATTTCTTAGAAAATATTATTAGATGTGGGGAGTATTTATGAAAGACTTTTTAGATTTATTTTTCAGTGCTGGAACTACTATAAGGCCCGAAATAGCTCTTTTGAATATGCTAGTTGCAGCTGGACTAAGCGCTATTGTGTTTTTTGTGTACAAGATATCCTTTAGCGGCGTGGCCTACAGCAAGAGGTTTAACACAACACTAATCATGCTTTCGCTTATAACCACAATTGTAATGAATATACTGGGGAACAGCTTGGCCCTTTCTATGGGTATGGTAGGAGCTCTATCTATTGTTCGTTTCAGGACAGCAATAAAGGATCCTAGGGATACAGCCTATATATTTTGGGCAATTACAATTGGTTTGGGCTGTGGCTCAGGCAATTACTTCATGATAGGAATAGGAACCATTATAGTTGGAGCTGTTACCATAATCTTGAGTAAAAAAGTTACTGATGACGAAAGCTATCTTCTTATCGTACGTTGTACTAGAGAAGCTTCATTTCCGGTAAGACAGAGGACCGAGCTAATATATAAGACACATAAGCTACGTGGTGAAACCATTACAAACGACCAAGTAGAGCTTGTTTATCAGATTAAGTATAAAAAAGGCAAGGCTAACAGCAGCAATGATTCTATTATGAATATTGAAGGCGTACACACCGTTAATATGGTTGCAAGAAATGGTGAAACTTTAGGCTAGTTAGCTAACTATAATTGGAGCTTATGTATTTTAGATACTTAAGGAATATTGCTTAGAAGTATCAGGAGAAAAAAATGACTGTAAAGAAAATAAAACTAACATTATTAGCTATAGCACTCCTTATATTGACCATAGCTTTAACTGGTCTTTTATCAGCATGCTCTTTGGTAGGTGCGGATTCTGGTCTTGTTATAAATGAGATTGTAAGCTCAAACACCTACTCCCTATCTGTGCCTCAATTAGGTTCGCCAGATTGGGTAGAGATTTACAATGCTAGCAGTGATGACATAAGCTTAGATGGTTATATATTACGTAACTCTAGCAAACCTTCTACCTATTATATTTTCCCAGATATTGTTATTAATGCTGATGAATATTTAGTCATATATGCCTGTGATAAGCCCAGAGATGAGGAAATAAGAGATCTTTGTACTGGTTATAAGCTTCCTAAGGATGGGGTAGGGCTTGTATTATATGATCCCAATCTAAAGGTTCTAGACGAAATTGAAGTTCCTAGCCTAGAAACTGATATAAGCTGGAGTAGGACTGAGGATGGGTTTAAATATTGCACAACTCCAACACCAGGCTATGAGAATACAGGCATTATGGCAGATTCTATAGATGAGCTTCCTATTGCTGAGGTCATTGATCCCCCATTAGGCTTACGCTTGAACGAGGCTACAGCAGAGTGGGCAGAGATATATAACGGTTCCCAGGAAGCTGTGAACCTATCTTCCTACTACCTTTCGGATAATCCTTCAAATCTTACAAAATGGAGTTTCCCCGATATAGAGCTTTTACCTGGGGAATTTATAGTAGTAGGGCTTAAGAACGACTTTGGGGATATTATGGCTTCATTTGGAATTTCCAGTTCGGAGGAGGCTGTTTATTTTTCAGTAGAATCCCAGACTATAGACTCCTTAACTGTGAATAATCTATACGACGACTTATCAATAGGTCTAGATACTTCAGGAAAAATTGCTTATTTCCCAGATGCAACACCAGGGGAGATGAACTCTGATATCTACTTCCACAGCTTGGAAGCCACGGATATGACTGAAGCTGACCCAGTAAGGATTTCCGAAGTTCTGCTTAGAAACGCCTTTTCTATAGTAGATGATTATGGGGACAGGTCTCCTTGGGTTGAGTTATATAATTATTCAGATAATAGTATAGACCTAAGCCATTTTTATCTTTCAGACAATCCAAATAATCTTAGGAAATGGCGACTGCCAGAAAAACAAATTGAACCTGGAGAGTATCTAGTAATATTCTTAAGCGGGCAGGATGCCGAGCACCATGCTAGCTTCAGAGTCTCCTCTGAAGAGCCCATAATACTTTATGATTTTTCTTCTAATCGAATGCAGCTTATAGATATTCCAAAGGAAAACCGTATTGATAATATATCCTACGGAGAACAGGAAGGAAACTGGTTGTATTTTGGCAATCCTACTCCTAATTCGGAAAATACGTCTCATGGTAATGAAAGTATATCATCAGTTGATAGACTGGACAGTGCAGGAGTATGGATTAATGAGGTTTTGGCTGTGTCTATGCCGAGATCTACTGCCAATAGAGTAGATGGCAGAGACTGGATTGAGCTATACAATGGTGGAGATAATGAAGTAGATCTAACAGGTTGGCACTTGGGTAAGGATTTGGATGATCCCTTCAGATGTGAACTTTCGGGCAGCATAGCTCCTGAGTCATATAAGGTATTCTACGCAAGTAATACAACTAGCTCAGCTAGAGATACAATAGATATGAATATCAGTATGTCAGGTGATATCCTTGTGCTTTCCAATGATTCCAAAGAGATTGTGGATGTTTTTCGTACAGGATCCTTAAGATACGGACTTACAAGTGGACGAGCACCGGGCGACTATACAGGGGATAGATATTTTTTTACGTCATCAACACCTAGAGCAGCTAATTCCCAGCCAATAAAAAACCATTCTACAGCACCTTTATTCTCCCATCAGGGAGGTTTTTATTCTGAAGGCTTTACTCTTGAAATTACAGGTGAAAATATTTATTATACTACGGATGGAAGTACTCCTACTAAATTTTCAAAGGCCTATACAGGTCCAATTACAATAGACAAATCCACTGTTATTTCCGCTGTTACAATAGAAGACGAAAAAATTGCAAGTGAAAAAGTAGTTGCAACATATTTATTCGAAGAGTTGCATTCTATGCCAGTTGTGTGTATTTCAGCAAATCCCTCAGATTATGCTGCGGTATATGCCCAATCAAGCAAATTTGATCCAATTGTAGAGAGAGCTGCCTATATAGAATACTACGAGCCAAGCGGGAAATTGGGAACGTCATTTCCTGCAGGTATAAGGGTAGCAGGGGCTAGTACTCGTGAGTATATGACGCAAAAATCACTAAACATATATTTAAGAGGTGGCTATGGTCAGTCATCGGTTAATTATCCATTTTTTGAGGATTATCCAGTCATAGAATATAAAAGCTTGACCTTAAGAAACGGTGGGCAGGACAATTTTCACACCACGAGCACATTAATGACAGATGCATACAACTCCATGCTGGCAAAAAGCTTTAATACCGATTATGCAGAAAGTAGATATGCAATACTTTATGTTAATGGAGGATATCGGGGAGTATATGAGCTGAAGGAGAACACAAATGAGGATATGTTGGCTTCTAGGCATGGTGTTGATACAAATGATATCAATTTGATACGACGAAACACAAAGGTTCTGCATGGGAGTAATAAGCAGTTTCTGTGGGCACAGGCTTATGCTAGGGATTACAACCTGAATAATCCTTCAAACTACGAGGAGTATTCACAGCGTGTGGATATCGATGCCTTTATTGACCATATTTTTCTCCAGGCATATATAGGAAATGCAGATACCTTTAACCAAAAATACTGGGCTACTGAAGATTATTCTGTAAAAATACGACCTATTATTTTCGATTTGGACTTTGGTTACTATGGCACCAGTATAATACACCATTATTTTTCTGGAGAAGGGATACAAACTCCAGACGGTACACATACAAATATGTGGATACCTACAGGGCTAAAAAACAGTGACGAATGGCGGGAAAGGCTATATGAACGTTGGGCTGAGCACCTAACCACTACACTGAGTGGCCGTTTAGAGCTTTTTGACAGCATGCATGCCCAGCTAGAGCCTGAGATGCGAAGGCACTGTGAATATTGGAATGTATATAGTTATTCAAGGTGGCAGAGCAATGTAGAATCACTACGAAAAAGGATAGAAGAACGAAATGATGTTTTTAAGCGTCAGATGCAAAGCTATTTCAAGCTTTCTGACGCTAAAATGGATGAGTTATTTTCAGAGTGAAGTACTCCGCCATCCAGAGCGAAGCGAAGGATCTTAAGAAGATTCTTCGCTGCATTCAGGATGACAAGAATACATCCTTATAGAACACTCTCTTTAGCTGGCTTTCGCTAAATTATGACAACAGCTTTCTAACTTCAAAGTTATCCTCAATAAGCAACCAGTTTTGTGGAAAACTTCTTCCCAAAACCCAATAGAAACAACCGCGGATAGCCATTTCTTTTACCAAATCAAATTTTGCCTGAATGCTGCGTGCATCCTCAAACCAAACAATATGTTGTCTGCCTTGCTCATCTGCATAATTAAAGAATGGAGCCTGTGATACAGTATCATATTCAATATTAGTGTTGTACCTCAAAGCTAACTCAATGGCCTGTTGTGGGCTAATTGATCTAGCCCATTGTCCGCCTGGAACATAGGGCAAGGTCCAATCATAGCCATAGAGAGGAATGCCCATCATAATCTTATCTCTTGGTATTTCGGTGACAGCGTAATCCAGCACTGCTCTTACCTGGTCAATGGGAGATACTGCCATAGGTGGTCCACCAGACCATCCCCACTCATAAGTCATTAAAAAGACAATATCGTTGCTTTCCCCATGTGCTCGATAATCATGGCCTTCATATAAGGTTCCCTGTTGGTCAGACGATGTCTTGGGAGCTAGAGCAGCACTTAATAGCAGATTAAGAGGTCTCAACCGTTCAGCTGCACGTCGCATAAAAATATTATATCTTTCTCGATTCACTGCTCCCAAATATTCAAAGTCAACGTCCAAGCCACCATAGCCTTTTTCTTGCATTATAGCTATGGCGTTATCTAGCACTATATTCTGGAGAGATTCACTGGAAAGTATGGTAGTAGCAAGCTCTTGACTGAAGGTTCCATCTTCAAAGTTTGTCAGTACCATCAGCGGCATAGCTCTTTGCCGAATAGAAGCCTGTATGGTCGGTTCATCTATGATAGGAGTTAGGGAACCATCCCTATTTACAGCATAACTAAAAATGTTAAGGTAAGTTAAATGAATTCCTACTCTATCCACAACAGCTGGGGAAGCCTCGCCTGTTCCCACTACATCGATGTATGCCGCTGTATCTATTGCTATTCTTTGTTTCTGAGGAATGGATAATCGAAGGCCTACATATATGTTGCTTGGGTTAGTGATACCGTTGAGTTGCATTAACTCTATCAGAGGTACATTGTACATCATACTTATTTGGTATAGCGTTTCGCCTGGAGCTACCCAATGATAGCTACCCCATATTGGTATTACAATGGTTTGACCAATAACCAGACGATAGGGATCAGGAATTTCATTGGATGTAGCCAGTAGCTCAATAGTGACAGAATACATTTGTGCGATTCGCCATAAGGAATCGCCAGGTCTCACAATATGTATTTGCATCTTTTTCACCGCCTTAATTTACTTTCTATAACACCTATATTCAGCAATATGTGTATTGGTGATAGAAAGTAAACAAGGCTAAGCAATGAATTTTATATTGTTTTTTTGTTTGTGATGCGCTTTACAAAGAA
>JAAZEK010000126.1 GCA_012512335.1 Clostridiales bacterium
AATTGCCTATACAATAAGTGATCCGATTAACAATAGAATTGTGGTTCTTCTTGCCGGTAGTCGTGAAAATTTCTATGAACAGTTAAAGCGATATATCAAATAATCTCTGGAAGAGTAAATCTCCAACTGATCAATCTTTCCGGCACCGGCTTTCTCTGGTTATCCTCCGGTTTACTTTGGCACAGGTCTCCTCAATACACCTTAATGTCTGATTTCTAAGTCCCCCGGAAGTCCCGCGGTGCCAATAACTTAGGTGCCTGGTACCGCTGCCTGCATGGCATCGACACAGGTCCAACTCCTGTTAGGCATGAAAATTAACGATGGAAACGCACATTATTAATGGTAATATGGTACTATATGTGACGCCGGAGGCAAAAGTGAGTAAATTTGGAAAACTAGAAAATCGAATAAGATCTCTTTCGAATGATATATGTTTTGAAGAGATAAAGACTTATTTAGAGCATTACGGTTTTCAAATTTCAACTACTGGAGGTTCGCATTTTGTGTTTAGAAATCAGGGCGAAAGGGTGGTTATTTCCGGTAAGAAAAGGCATGTGGCAAAGTATCAGGTCAAACAAGCATTAGAAGCTGTTAATAGAATAGCTGAAAAACTGGCCAGGGAGGAATAAATGAATAATTACGAGTGTAGAATTTTCAAATATGAAGATGATTGGGTATGTGAGTATCCTGATCTTCAAGGATGCACTGGTATTGGTACGACACCTGAAGAAGCAGTATTAGATGGTGAGGAAGCTAAAGCTCTGTGGCTTGAAGATTATTATGAAGAAAATAAATCATATCCAGAAGCAAGTGGGACTTATGGTAGAGAATATAGCGGAAGATTCAATTTGAGGATGCAGCCTTCTTTACATCGTGAACTAGTCATCTGCGCGAAGAATGAAGGAGTTTCGCTCAATGCTTTATGTTGTCAATTTCTGGCTTGGGGCTTAGGTAGAAAACAAGAGAGTAAAACTTTCTCTATAAATATTCAAACCACTGCTTGCAGGGACATTGACAAAAAGTATTCTCCCAACAGCTCTTGGAAGATAAGTCCATCTCATTCAAAACGGGAAAGTTTCAGCTTAGTAAATGCTAGTTAGGACATGCATATGGAAGATGCTATAGTCAGTTTTATTGAGTATCACTTATTGGAATTATCATATGAAAAGTGCGATCATGAAAACGAAGAGGCAGAGTTATCTCTTAAGATTGAAGAACAGACAAATGAAGATAATGCGAGTTTAAGGCGCATTATTCTCGATGTAATTTTTGAGGGACCTATCAAAGGTAAAATATCTCTGGCGGGGACCTTTAATATTAATAATAACTTTGAGTATGCTGATGGTTCAAATGCCTTACGTATAATTGGTTCTTCAATTTTGCTTCCGTATGCCAGAAGTATTATTTCTTTTATTTCTGCTGTGGATGGCAGCAGTCCTTTCATTATACCTACTCTTAATCTTAACAATCTATTTAAGGATGATTCCAATATGGAAGAACCTTAGTACACATCTGCAGTCGTTGGTACCAGCTGCTAGGATATCTCCCTACCAGGTTACCGACATTTCACAGAAAAGCCTATATCCTAGTTAATAACGGACAATAGACTTTAACTATGCACGGAGGATACTATTATGAAAAAGATTGCCATTTTAATTGAAGAAATGTTTGACACGAGAGAGCTTATCTACCCTTACTTCAGGCTGATAGAAGAGGGCTTTGAGGTTGAACTGATCGGACCTGAAAAGGATGTAGTTTTTACTTCCTAAGATGGTCTGAAGCAAAAGAGCACGC
>JAAZEK010000127.1 GCA_012512335.1 Clostridiales bacterium
AGAAAATACAAACCGCAATCCGGAAGAAGCTTAAATTAAAGGGTTTAGTGTTAAAGGATGTAAATGTTATACGGTCCATGGATGACCAAGTAAGTGGCTGGTCTGATGTGTTACCGGTTGGGATTTCCAAAGATGATTCCATTTACTCTAATTCTTCAGTTTTGGGGGAAGAGGAGTTTCTAGGGTTGTTGAACCATATTAGAAAACTTATCAAGGAAATAGGCTTGGATATGTTGGAGGGAAATATTAGAATTGCACCCACTAAGAAGGGCAATGACACAGCATGTAAATATTGCCCCTATGATGGCATTTGTCAATTCGACTATCAGCTAGAGGATAATGGATATCGTATAATTCCCAGGCTGCAGACCGAGGATGTTATTCAGCGGATCCAACAAGAGAAGGGGGAAGAGTGATATGCCAAAATGGACAGCGGAACAACAAGCGGCAATTGATGCTAGAGAATGTAATCTGCTTGTGGCAGCGGCAGCTGGCTCTGGAAAGACAGCAGTATTGGTGGAACGAATCCTTCAACTCATAATAAAAGACGGGGTTGACCTGGATCGCCTGCTGGTAGTGACCTTTACAAATGCAGCAGCAGGAGAGATGCGAGAGCGTATTGGTTCTGCCCTGATGAAAGCCATAGATGAGATCAGCGAAGATAATGGACAGGGAAGCGAGAACAACGAAAATAAGAATAGGAACAACGGGAGCGAGAACAATGAGAGCAGCAGGAGCAGGAACAGCGAGATTGACAGCGAGCACTTAAGACGTCAGTTAAATCTATTAACTAAGGCTTCTATTAGTACATTGCACTCCTTCTGTATTCGCGTTATTAGAAAATACTTTCATGTAATAGATCTAGATCCTGGATTTCGAATCGGTGATGAAACAGAATGTAGTCTTTTAAAGCTTGAGGTAATAGAGGAGCTGTTTGAATCTGAATATGAAAAAGCTTCAGATGCTTTTCTTGGCTTGGTAGAACGATTCAGTGATAATAGGCAGGATGTGGCATTGCAGGAATTGGTACTGCGTTTGTACAATTTTATACAAAGTAAGCCTTTCCCACAGGAATGGCTGGAGGAAAGGATTCAGGAATTTGCTAAGGATATCCATCAGCTGAAAGCCAGCACCTGGGTACAGGCATTGTTATCTAGTATTGAAATGGAGACACAAGGGATTATAGATATACTACAAGAAGCCCTAAGCCTCTGTCAAAGGCCATATGGCCCTGTTCCCTATCAGGAAAACCTTCTAGATGATTTGCAACAAATGAATGATATTCTGATATCTGCATCTGGTAAAAATTTCCAGGCTTGCAGTGACGCGTATCAGCAAACTAAATTTTCTAGATTGAAGAGCTGCAAGAAAGGTGAAGTGGACGATAGCCTTAAAGAAAGAGCTAAAGATTTACGTGATCAGGCAAAGGATGCTTGGAAGAGTCTAGGCGGAGGAATTCTAACAAAAAGTCTTGAGCAAAGCGTGAGTCAGTTGAATGAGCTTTACCCTTATATGCAATGTCTTTGTGATTTGGTTCTTGAATTTGACCGTCAGTTTGGAGTGAAAAAACAAGAAAAAGGAATCATTGATTTTAATGACTTGGAGCATTTTGCCTTGGATATTCTGCAGCATGAGCAAGTAGCAGAGGAACTTCAATACAGCTATGACTATATCTTTATTGATGAATATCAGGACAGCAATCTTGTGCAGGACACTATCTTAAGCTATGTTCGCAAGAAAGACAACATGTTTATGGTTGGGGATGTAAAGCAAAGTATCTATAGATTCCGCCTTGCTGATCCTACAATTTTTCTTGAAAAGTATGATAGCTATAAAGCTGGCGAGGGGCAGCTAGATAGGCGAATTGATTTAAACAGGAATTTTAGAAGCCGTCCTTATATATTAGATGGAGTAAATTACCTGTTTGAACACCTTATGTCTACTAAGTTTGGTGAATTGGAATATGATGATACTGCTAGCTTATATCCTGGGTTAAACGATGATTACTCCATAGAAAATCAGAGCATTGAGCTTCATTTGGTAGAAAAAACAATAGATGAGGATGAAGAGCTTGATGCAGATATTGAGGACTTAAGTGATGTGGAAGTAGAAGCTACCATTGCAGCGGACAGGATACAAAAGCTAATAGGCACAGAAATTTATGATGCCAAAAAGGAAAAGTATCGTAAGGTAGACTATTCCGATATCGTGGTATTGCTTCGAAGTACAAAGATGCAGGCACCTGTTTATCAGGAGGTGTTTACTGCTAAGGGAATACCTGTTTATGCTGACAGCAACACCGGGTATTTTGAAGCCCAGGAAGTTAAGACAATTGTTGCCCTTTTAAAGGTAATAGACAATAAGCTTCAGGATATACCATTACTTACCGTAATGCGTTCGCCCATTGGAAGCTTTAATGCTGATGATATGATTCTTATTCGAACCAAGGGAAAGGGTAGAGCATTTTATCAGGCAGTTCACGAGTACAAGTCAGAGCAGGATGATGAATTGGCCCAACGCTTACATGTGTTTTTTAATAAAATAGAAGGCTGGCAGAAGGCTGCCCGCTATCTGTCCATGGAGGATTTCATCTGGTTGCTTTATAGAGAGTCCGGCTATTATGCTTATGTTAGCGTAATGCCAGGTGGCACTCAAAGGCAAGCC
>JAAZEK010000128.1 GCA_012512335.1 Clostridiales bacterium
CCATCCTTCATTGGACGAATAGCTACAATATTACCAGGGGTACGACCAATCATTCTTTTTGCCTCTTCCCCTACTGCAAGCACTTGCTTTGTATCACTGCGAATAGCGACTACCGATGGCTCTCGCATTACTATGCCCTTCCCTTTGACCTGAACTAGAGTATTGGCGGTTCCTAAATCTATGCCCATATCTCTAGAAAATATATTAAACAATCCCATTGATTATCTTTTCTCCTTCCGCTCCACTATTTTTCCCATTTTCCTATCCATTTAATTATTGCCATGCTTATAGCTTTCAATAACTTTTCAACATCTTTCTGCAAACCAATTACATAATGTAAGGGTTGGACGACACGTTTTTTATAAAGTGCCTGAATTGTCACAGATATTAAGAACGAAAATAGAGTACTAGACCTATTATAATTCCAACTACAGTTCCAAAGTTGATATCTATTGAAAACCCTATAATAATGGTGAAGGCTGTCAGATTTAGTGTAACAGGATTTTTTACTCCTATTGCTTGTGAGTATGTCAATATTGGATGATCGATAAATAAAGACATGACATAACCGAGCATAGAACCAAGTATTATACCGCACAATAATAGCAATATGAGTCTACCCGTTCTCCGTCCACTTGTTCTGCGCATTTAAGCTCCCCCTTATAGAAAGTTTTGTATAAATTCGGCTTAGATGCCGTCTTCTCCATTTTTAGTATAGCATTATTCTGCTAAATTACAAGGATTATTGCGGATGAATCGTTAAAAAGTCTATGGAATTTTTATCCTTGCTGTAATTAGTCCAATACAAAGCGAGCAATATTATTGGCATGGTCAGCTACTCGCTCTAAGTTGTTGATTACGTCTAAAAATACCACACCACTTCCAGGTGTACACAGCTGTTGGTTGAGTCTTTCAATGTGATTTTCTCTGAAAACCTGCTCCAATTCATCAACAACGATTTCCTGATCCTTCACTGTTCCTGCAAGAGCTCTATCCCGATTTTTCATAGATAACAAGGAGTCATCCAGTAATGCAATCACATGATCTTTCATTACTCTTAAATCATCTAAGGCTTTTTCAGACATAGTAAGGTCATGTTCGATAAGGTACTGAGTATACTCCACCATATTTTCCGCATGATCACCGATTCTTTCTATGTCATTTACCACATGGAACAAACCACCTACCATCAAGCGATCCTTATCTGATATCTCCAGGCCATTTACTTGAATCAGATATTCTGTTATATTACGATTCAAAAAGTTTAATATTTCTTCTTTATGCAATATATTGTTGATTTTGCTCTCGTCCATGCTAATTAGAGATTCAATTGATTCAGACAAATTGTCCCTAGATAAGCTGCCCATTCTGTCAACCTCCTTACGAATCTGAGCTACAGCAAAAGGAGGAGTTTCCAAAATACGCTTGTCCAAAAAATTCAAACTCATTTCCTCATGCTTAGGTTCTTCCCCTGGCACCATTTTCTTAGCTAAAAACGCTAGATAACCAGCTATTGGAAATGTAATGATAGTGTTTATTATATTGAATCCAGTATGAGCATTAGCGATTTGCCTCACTACGTCCCCTGGAGTTATGCCAACAATCCAGTCAATATAAGGTATTTTAATTAGTAATAATAAGCCCATAAACAAAGCCGTGCCCATTACATTAAACATCAGGTGAATGGCAGCTGTCCGTTTAGCATTAATATTTGCTCCTATACTAGCTAAGATTGCAGTGATACATGTTCCAATATTCTGACCAAAAAGAATGAATATGGCAACATCTAAACCTATTAAACCTTGCATGGCTAGAGCTTGCAGAATACCCAAGGATGCTGATGAGCTCTGCAGTATCATAGTCATTCCAGCTCCAACTAAGACACCTAGGAAGGGATTGCTGATTTTTGTCATAATATTTTGAAAAGCAGCATTGCCATGTAAAGGCTCCATAGCTGCAGACATGAGGTTCATACCCATAAACAGAATACCGAATCCAGTAAGGATTTCACCTATGTGCTTTATGTAGCGTTTTTTAGCGAACAATAGAATACCTACACCTAAAAACACAGCAATTGGTGCATAATCCGTTACCTTCAGCGCTACCAGCTGTCCAGTTATTGTTGTACCAATGTTAGCACCCATGATAACGCCAGTAGCCTGTGCCAGATTCATGAGTCCGGCATTAACGAATCCGATTATCATAACAGTTGTTGCACTGGAACTTTGAATGATAGCAGTAACTACAGTTCCGACAAGAACACCCATAAATCGATTAGTTGTAAGGACCTCTAAGAGCCGCTTCATCTTGTTGCCCGCAGCCTTTTCCAAACCGTCCCCCATCATTTTCATTCCATATAGGAACAGTCCTAGTCCCCCACCAAGCGTAAAAAGCATTTGAAATGTCATAAAATAAATCCCTCCGTATGCCTAAAACCAGCATAATATAGTATAATATATAATTTTTATTATACAGGAATCTCACCTAACAAGGAAGCTAAACTTTACAAAAAGAGAGATCCATTGGATCTCTCTTTAGTGGAATTTATAAATTGATAGGTTTTACTACAAGACTTATTCCAAGTCTTATTGCATGCCAGACTGTTGCTGCTGTTGTTGTTGTTGTAGCTGCTGGGTAGCCTTTGCAATTTCTTGTTGTTGTGCATATTCTACCTGATAGTATCCCTTATTGTTCATAAAATCCCATATCTTTTTCTGATGCTGATAGGTATGATACAGAATTTGAGTTACATCCTGGCGAAGACTCGGATCTGAGCTCTCCAGCACAAGATTGTTTAACCCGTTTGCAGCTAGCTTGTGACTATTAAGCAAAACAGAAGTAATTACTTTTTCATCTAAACCTTGATTTTGTGCCATAAATTATCATCTCCTCTATTGTACATTTGATTGGGTAATGTGACTTGTAAGAGTCTGTACATCTTGATTGTGCTCCTGAATCATCTGCTGACAGAGATTTTTCAGTTCAGGATCGTTCACAGTATTAATACACCCCTGTATAAATTTTGTAGAATCCTGACACATCTTGATATTGTCTTGTATTAACATCAATTCTTTTTGGGTTAATTGAGCCATTTCTGCTTCCTCCTTATTTGGAATTGTAATTCACCAATACTAGTATTGCTAGAAGTCTAAAGAAACTTCCGTGGAAAAATATTCCGTTTTAAAGATGAAGAAAGCTGGAGGAAATCCCCCAGCTTAATATTATAATTTTTTCTATTATTTTGGTAATACTATTAGTAGTAAAAATTTTTCAATCTTCTAATTTTTCTACAACGATACGGAAACCTTCTACCTCTTTGACTTTTATCGGAGCTCCTTTGGGAATAAATTCCCCATCGCTTACGACATCATATTTCCTGCCTTGAAATTCTCCGGTTCCAATTGGTCGTAAAGGAGTAACTGCTTCACCCTCCATGCCTAATAGCTCTATTTTCGAAGGAGCACTGCTATAGCCTTCCTCTTCACTTGTTTTAGTATTTAGAAAAAGCAGCTTGGAAATCCTACCATCCTTAGTTGCAGATTTATACATCCAGTATAGCATAGCTGCAATCAATATAAGAATTACCATTATTATTAAGATAAGAACTTCGGGAGAAACCACTTGCGATGCCAGTACTGTACCGACAATTAGAGCAATCATCCCCAAAATACCTGCTACACCTATGCCTGGCATCACCAGTTCGATTATAAATAATGCAATGCCCAGTATGAATAAAATTGCAATAAGCCACCCTAAGTTGGAAAAATCGATAGCACCCAAAAATGTATTTAATAGATATGGCACGAAATCGCCCCCCTTTAACACTAAGATTTGAAAATAACTTCTACTTAAATAGTATCGGTTTCCATATAAAATGTCAAGTTGAATAGCACAGAGAATTACCAATCTTACCATATTTTAATAGACATACTAACAGCAATATTGCTCATAATAAGATTACAACACAAAAGGAGGTGATATCGTGGCTACTAACAATCGTTCAAGCAATCGTAGCTCTGGCGCATTTGACAACATGAAATTTGAAGTTGCTAATGAACTCGGTGTTACCCTGAATCAGGACTATAATGGAGATTTAAGCTCCAG
>JAAZEK010000015.1 GCA_012512335.1 Clostridiales bacterium
CAATCACACACAAACTTATCTCCATCAAACTTGCAAACTCCTAAACCGGTATTATCTTTCTCCTCTTCTTCTACTTCTTCTGAGGCTTTATAGATAGCATTGATGATTTTAGGTAGTGGTTGCGCACCATTTACACGGTGCTTTCTATTGATAATCAGAGTCGGAACACTGCTTATGTTGTACTGACTCACCAGATAAAAGTCGCTTTCCACTGCATCCTTTGTTGCTGGGTTTAAATAATGCTGCTTCCATTGTTCAAAGTCAATGCCCGTTTCCCTGACCACATCATCTATAACTTCCTGATCTTCGATATTTCGGTTCTGCACAAACAGAGCATTTTGAAGACCATCAAAAACATCCCAATAAGCTGCGTCACCTGCTGTAAAGAAAGCAGCTTTACATGCAATTAATCCCTTCATCGATGAGGGGAATAGAAAATCTGTCTGACGCATTCCCTCAATATTAAATCTATGCAAGTCGTCATTTTTATTGGCATGATCCCAATGGCTCATAATCTCTTCCTTCGCTGCTTTTCTCGAGCCAAACATTCTGTCAAAGTCGCTATCATCTCGCACCAAAGCAAAAGACCGATGGACAATTTCAACCTCAGGCATCATCTTTGCTAACTGACGCATTCTATAAGACATAGGAAAACAAAAACTACATATTACATCGTGAAAAAACTCCACTGTTACTTTCTGCATATTAACTCTAATCCTTCCGTTTTTATATTTCTTTCTTTTATATTTATTTCTTTCCCTTATATTAGTACCTCAAAAACGGAAAATCAGACATCAAAATGAGAACAGTCCCTCTTCTTCACCTTCCAGCAAGTTTATAGAGTGTTTCTTCCATGGGATGAAGTATCAAATTACCAGCAACGTCCAAGTTGAACCCATAACAAACATCACCATCCGGCAGTGCCCGATCCTTCCAACCGTCACCAGATAATGGATAAAAGCTTCCGGTCACCTCGGTTAGCAGAAGCTGATCAATCTGGGTACGCCGATATTTGCCTGTCTCGATCAAATAGCCGTGCCCTTGTTCTTCTTCGCAGTATACGATATGTCTGAATGAACCTGCCTTGTCATCAAAGCTCCACCATTGCTCATTACCACTCAGCGAAGCAGATTTTCCCGAACTATCCTTTGCCTCAAGCATATCATTTGCTGGGTCCGGGGGCTGAATGCCGTCAAGTGAGGACCAGGAACCCTTTAGAGGATCGGGTGTAAACCGATAATACAATTCTTGATTTAAATTGATTTCACCGGACTGAATGATTGCTCCTTCAATCATAAGAAGATTGCCTTCCCCTTCATATTGAGTAGGCTCTTTGCCATCCCATGGATATATACTGCCTTTTATATCAGCCAATTGTATCCATTCTTCATCCGACATCGGTATAAATATAGCCGTGCCTGATTCTTTTTTTATACCCTGTGAACCAGTTGTATCGACACATATATAGGTATACACGTTTACATGAGCTGATCCATTTGGGTTCTTATTCAATTCTTGCATTTCAGCAGCCTTTTGTTCCTCCGTGCGTTTATCAAATCGGTACCAAACGCCTTTAGGAAGCTCCTCGCTTAATTTTACCTTATCAGGATCTGGCATGGCCGCGACTGGTCCTATGGTATTCCAGGTGCCAATCAGATTAGCGTTTCGTACCCGCACCATTTTCCCACCAATATCCATTCCGTCTATAGTATCCGTAGTAGGATTATAGCGAAAATTCATTAGGTGGTTGCTACCATCTCCTTCAATTGGATTTTGCGGATCATCACGATTAAATGTCAAAGTCTTTACTTTCAAGCATCTAAAAGTACCGGGATATGCCTGCAGGGTACCTGTCTCGGATATCACCTGCCCCTCAGTAGCAGTAATAAGTTGATAGCTGCCCAGATAGTTTTCACCCAGTTCCTTATTTTTTCCCTGGGTCAATTGCAACCAACGTCCGATGCGCTTGTCCAGATTGTTTTTCGTTTTTTCATCGTTTTTAATCTTGGGCATGGCTTCATAAGGTCCGACGCCTGACCACACACCCCATATAGGCAATTTTAAGTTTTCTTTGTGTTCCCATCGAACTTCTTCATCGGTTGTGAACTTCCCAGTAAATGGGCCATAGCTTTGTCCATCCATTTTTATGGTTGCGGTCGCCCTGTCATCGCCAAAAACATCTATATCCACGGTACATTCAGATGCAAATGACTTACCAATACCGAGTAAAGCAAGCAAATCACCCGAAGTTTGTGCATCTTCTGTGGGATCGTATAGATCAAAATTCTTATCGCCATCCAGTGTATTTGTGCCGGTAACAGTGGCTTTCATCTGCGTGCTGGATGTATACTGAGCGTGTGTCTTTACAAATTCCTTGTTGGCCTTTTCTTTTGCAGCCTCGGTGCTGGATTTAAATCCCCTTTTGGGAGTTGGTAGTGGCATATAATCATGGGTCTTTTTCATAGATATATCTGCGGTGCATTCTGTCAATGAAGCCATACCAAACTTCCCAAAGCCACCTACTGCCTCAAATTCAAGCGCGTCCAACCTATTATCAATAATCAGCTTAACCAAGGTCTTCCACTTTCCATCAATAAAGTCTGTGCTAGTTGCATCCAACTGCAATGATAAATTTTCTATCCACCGCGCTGTTGATACCGAGCGATCCCTTTGTATTTCCTCATTGATCACAATGCAGTATGGTGGCTTCCTAG
>JAAZEK010000129.1 GCA_012512335.1 Clostridiales bacterium
GCAATAATCGGCAAATGAGAAAGCTCCTTTACCACTGGTACTGCATTTATATCCATAGTATTGCGGGTAGCTGTTTCAAAGGTTCGAATACCACGCTCACACAAAATTACCTTGGAATCCCCTTCTGACATAACGTATTCTGCTGCCATCAACCACTCTTCTATTGTTGAAGACAGTCCTCGTTTTAGCAGCACTGGCTTTTTGGTTTTTCCACACTCGCTAAGTAAGCGAAAGTTTTGCATATTGCGTGCACCAATCTGTAGAATATCGGAATAGCGACTCACAAGTTCTACATCACGAGTATCCACCACTTCTGTAATTACTGGTAGATCCAAGTCTTGCCTTACACGGTATAGCAGCTTAAGGCCTTCCTCCTCCAAACCCTGGAAGGAATAGGGGGACGTGCGAGGCTTAAATGCGCCACCACGGAGAACCTTAGCACCTGCCTTTTTAACAGCTTTGGCCACCTTATATATCTGTTCTTCTCCTTCGATAGCACAGGGACCAGCAATGACAACCAGTTCGTCCCCACCAATTTTGACACCACCTCCTACATCAACCACGGTAGGTGCCTTATTCAATTCTGTCCCAACTAATTTATAAGGTTTCATTATAGGGACAATATTTTCTACACCAGGAAAATTAGAAATACTCGATGGATCTACTAGGCTTTTATCACCAATGGCTCCGATAACTGTCTTTATTTCCCCGTAAATGGGATGTGTCTGAAATCCTAGGTCCAGTAATCTCTTTTCCACATTGGTGATTTCTTCCTTTGTAGCATTGTTCTTCATTACAATAATCATGTTTGCACCTCTTTATCATAATCTGTTTTGTTTTCTAGCTTCACCTATAAAAAAATAAAAACTCCTCATCCTAAAATACTAGGACGAGAAGTATATTTCCCGTGTTACCACCTAAATTGGCTTATTAAAAGCCCACTCATATAAGATACTTATCCTTGAAACATCAAAGATGTCATATCTCCCTTCCTGTAACGGAGAAGGTTTCCGGCTCAGCCTACCGAGTATGAAATACCCTTCAGCCTGCTGCTCCTGGGAGAACTTCCTTATCCTCATCAGCACCGGCTCACACCATACCCGGCTCGCTTTGCTTGACAAATGATAGTACTTTTCCCATTCATCGCTTTCATTTATTAAGTTGTGAGAATTATACAGTAAGCCTGACTGCTTGTCAATCTTTAAAAATTAACATATAAAAATTTAAATCGAGTTACTGCTCAGCGGCTGGAATAAAATTATTACTAATTACGTCTGTGAGCAATAACAGCTTACATTATTAATACCCACAAAGTCAAAGTTATATCATATTTTTTAAGTATACAGGTAAATTATCAGGATTCAACAATTTTATCACCGAATAATCATAGGACAAATTCTCCATTATTTTCAGTGTGTTGTCGGCAGAACCCATATCCAGCAGAACGATATGGAGAAGCTTTTCCTCTGTAGAATCCATCCCTGATTTTAATATAAAACCACGAACAAGCCCTTCAATAATATCTTCCTGATTCTTCGCTGAAATCACCAGGGTACAAACTCCCTGTTTTCTCTTCCTGTATAAATCCAGAGACTCATAAACCCGAAACAAGAAATAAATAAAACCAAAGATAGCAAATATCCATAACGGGATAGCTATGTAGATATCAATATACATGTTAACCCTCCTATCCATACACCATAATTTTCTACAACAGTGAATCTTAAAATTCACTTAGCAGCAGTCTATGGATTACATTAGACTGTTGCCCATAGATTCACATCTGTTATATGGTATGCAAACAGAAGAGCTCGCGTGCTCTCTATTTATCCAACATCAATAAGCCCACTTCTACAAATGGCGCATTCACTTCCCAAAGGCTTGTTGACGTAGTGTTTCTGCCTTGTCAGTTTTCTCCCAGGGTAAATCAACATCAGTCCGTCCAAAATGGCCATAAGCTGCAATTTGCTTATAGATTGGTTTACGTAAATCCAAGTTTTTTATAATCGCAGAAGGACGTAAGTCAAAGTTTTCATTTATTAGATCAACTATTCGTTCTTCAGCTAATTGATGGGTGCCGAAGGTTTCAACCTGAATGGAAACAGGCTTTGCTACCCCTATGGCGTAAGCCAACTGAATTTCGCATTTTTCAGCTAAACCTGCAGCCACAACATTTTTTGCTACATAGCGGGATGCATAAGCCGCAGAACGATCTACCTTAGTCGGATCTTTACCTGAAAACGCACCACCACCATGACGGCCATAGCCACCATAGGTATCTACAATAATCTTTCTTCCTGTAAGGCCAGAATCCCCTTGAGGCCCTCCTACTACAAAACGTCCTGTAGGATTTATAAGAAATTTCGTATTCTCATCTAATAGATTATCTGGGATGACCGTGCGAATTACCAGCTCAATCATATCATTTTCGATGGTTTCCCTCGTTACCTCAGCACTATGCTGTGTGGATATAACAACTGTATCTACTCTCACTGGTTCGTCGCCTATATACTCTACCGTAACTTGTGTTTTTCCATCCGGCCTTAAGTAATTTACTAATTCCAGTTTTCTCACATCAGCCAATCGTTTTGATAATTTATGAGCCAATGATATAGGCATAGGCATTAGCTCAGGGGTTTCATTACAAGCATAGCCAAATACCATTCCCTGATCACCTGCACCAGTATCTTCACCTTCATCTACCTCTTCATCTTCACCATTATTTATGTCTTCGCTTTCATTCGTCATTCTTCCCATTTTATGCTCTAATGCTTCATTTACTCCCATAGCTATATCAGGGGATTGTTCATCAATAGAAGTCAAAACTGCACAGGTATCTGCATCGAAGCCATATTTTGCGCGGGTGTATCCAATCTCCTCTATGGTTTGACGGGCTATCTTAGGTATGTCCACATAACAGCTTGTGGTAATTTCCCCCATCACTAAAACCATGCCAGTAGTAACTGCTGTTTCACAGGCAACCCTGCCATTAGGGTCTTGTTCTAATATTGCATCTAGAACAGCATCAGAAATTTGATCGCAAATTTTATCTGGATGTCCTTCTGTTACTGATTCAGATGTAAATAGTCTATTATTCATGATTCTCCTCCTAGGGTATTAGTTTGCATTTCATAACAAAAAACTCACCTAAAAAGATGAGTTAAGATTTACTTGCTTATCCTCATCTTCCAAGATAAAAAAATCTTGTGGGAATTGGCACCAGTTCTTGCAAGCAAGCGGTTGCCGGGTTTCGCAGGGCCCATCCCTCCACCTCTCATGATAAGGTTCCTATTATGTTGTCAACAAACTTACTTATTAGCATTCCGCTAACTTTAAGATAATTATAACAGTTAGTGCAAATATGTCAATAAAGATTGGGCTAAGTTTAGCAAAATACAAGGATCGGTGTAACAGTTCACTGAAAAGTAAAATAATA
>JAAZEK010000130.1 GCA_012512335.1 Clostridiales bacterium
CATCTTGACGAAAGCGGTTTAAATAGAGATCTAGGCGAATGGAAATGATTTTCCTAGCCATCTCATTAGAAATGGAAGGATCAATATTGTAGCGATTTCTAAGTAATTCCAGCATCTGATCAGCAGGTAAATCTTCCTTTATACCTGTATTATTTCTCCAAGTATCATATCGCCTTTTTTGAGTTTCAACATTTTCCGTTCCAAAATCATAGTAGAATCCATCAATTGTATAGGGAATCATATCGTCATAAACTTTGACACCATTTTTAATGGGGATATTATCTAAAATGGTATCTCCATTCATCTCAATAATCTCAATTGCTTCTTTCAAAATTTCGTTGATTTCTACTCCCCTTGCAGGCAACCAACGTCTATCCACCTGTGCTACATAGATTTGACGATTTACTGCCAGAGGAATCCCATTACGATCCAATATGTTACCTCTAGCACCTTTTAAGGTCACTTCAATTTTCTTACGCTCCTGGGCTAATTGGTAATAATACTCTCCCATGTCCACTGTTAAATAGGAGAGGCGAAATCCCAGTATAATAAATAGTACTGTCATTAATAATCCAAATATAAAATACCGACTTTTTATCAGTTTAATAAATTTCTTCATCATAGGGGTTAAATTCTCCTCGATAAAACCATATCAATTTCTCCAAAATCTCCATCTTTTTTTCATAAAGCGTTGACGGAACAATATGGACATAAGAAAAAATGTCAATGGCATAAATAAGGCTGTATACAAGGCTTCAGGTAGAATAACCAAGGACAATCCAACACTTACTGAAATATCTACCCTTGTAAAATACAAATAAGCCATCATGAACAGACCCCTAACAATTGAGCCTCCAAATGCGCTTAGTGTAGGTATTAGCAACTTGCCAAGATATATCCTTCCATTCAATTCTCCCACTAAATACCCAATTAGCATATAGTGTACTGCAGCCAAGCCTAAGGGACCACCATACATAATATCCTGCATCAATCCACCTGCTAAGCCAGTGAACATACCATAATAGTTGCCACCCAATAGACCAAAACAACACACTAGTACCATCAATGTATCAGGTTGTATACCAAAGACTTGCATAAATGAAAGCAGAGTGGACTGAAGAATCATGTTTCCTACGAGAATTGCTGTAATAACCCAATACTTCATCTATACCCCTGCCTCACTTAATCGTTAAAGGATCCTATAACCAAGCCCTCTTCTAACCTTAGAAAATCAACAGAAGGTTGGATTATGGCGATTATATACTTATCACGTTTCTCTTCTACCACCTCAATGACTTCTCCAATGAGAACGCCCTTAGGGAAGACTTCACCTAGCCCAGAGGTGATAATCCTATCTCCGACTACTATGTCCGAATCCAGAGGTAGATTAATCATTTGACATAAGCCATCCTCAGTGGTAAAGGTATTATTACCCTTTACCATGCCATTGTCACGAGTACGTTCCACTATAGCACTAATGGAACTCTGCCCATCTACAATAGCACGAACCTTAGCCCAGTTTTTTCCTACTTCAGTTATACGACCAATTAGGCCTTGATCATTGATCATGGCCATATTTTCGGTAATACCCTGTGCTGATCCACTATCTATTGTCATGGTATTAAACCAGTTTCCTGGATTTTTGCCTGTAATCCGTACACCGGCTACTATATTTAAATTGTCTTCCTGCTTGAAATCAAGTAGTCGCTCTAAGCGCTGATTTTCTCGAAGGGCTTCATCCATTTCTAATAGCTGCTGCTCCAGTAATTTAATCCTTTCCTTTTGAAGCTCATACTCCTGAGCCATTTGTCTTCTTTCGCTGAAAGAATTAAAAAAATTGGATATGGATGTGGCAACCCTGTACAAAGCTTCTTGCACAGGGGTAACAATTTCCCCTACCAGCCCTTCTATACTTGTTAGTTTGTCCCGTTGTCCCGAAGTGACGATGGTAAGAACAATCAATAGAATCGCCAGTATAATCACGATTACCAGCGGCCACCTTTTGAAAAATTGGGACAAGCTTAATTCCCCCTACCTTATATTTTTCGTAGATATGGCCACCCTTTTCAAGGTTTCCAATTCCTCTATCACCCTGCCAGCGCCTATTACAACACAATCCAAGGGATTATCGGCTATGCTGACTGGCATACCGGTTTCTTCTCTAACCAACTGCTCCATACCATGTAAGAGTGCTCCACCACCTGTTAGCATAATTCCTTTATCCATAACATCGGAAGCCAGCTCTGGTGGTGTCTTTTCCAATGTCAGTTTAATAGCCTCTATAATGCCACTAATGGGTTCTCGTAAGGATTCCAAAACTTCAGTAGAACTAATCTTTAAGGTTTTAGGTAAACCAGTAATTAAATCTCTTCCGCGTATATCCATGAATTCTTCTTGTTCCATGGGATATGCGCTGCCAATGGTAATTTTTATTTCTTCAGCAGTTCGTTCCCCAATCATAAGATTGTATTCCTTTTTAATATGAGAAATAATTGCTTCATCCATTTTGTTTCCGCCAATACGAATAGACCGGCTGGTAACAATACCACCAAGGGAAATAATGGCTACTTCACTGGTACCTCCACCGATATCTACAACCATGCTACCGGTAGGCTCTTGAACAGGAAGACCTGCACCAATAGCTGCTGCCATAGGCTCTTCGATTAAGTAAGCTTCCTTAGCTCCTGCAGAACGTGTTGCTTCATCTACAGCTCTTTTTTCCACCTCAGTTACTCCAGATGGTACACAAACTACCACTCTGGGATGAAAAGGTGAAAGCCTGGATGTAGCTTTTTTAATA
>JAAZEK010000131.1 GCA_012512335.1 Clostridiales bacterium
ACAATATACTTTGGATTCAAACAATATCATGATTGATACAGAGAATACAGAAACACAATCAGTAAAAATAAATGGTTTTGCAGGGATATACTTCTATAATAAAGGTTACCATAATCTCTTGTGGGATGATGGTATGTACATATTTAACTTAACGGTGGATATTAGCGTTGAAAAGGAAGAAGTAATTGCTATAGCTGAGTCTGTTAAGTAGAGCTAATACACATGCTTTTGTATAATTTTAAATAATTTTGATTAAATATTCTATTTTGTTGTCACATAGTTCTCATTATCGGGGTTATAGTTAGTGAATAGGTAATTTAAGAGGAAGGATGTGATGGCAATGAAAGAGTAAAAAATATACAGCACACTGCTAACAATCAATTAACAAACGGAAGAAAGGGGGGTATTTACATAACTGATTGATTTAGATAGATAGTTTAGTTATAAATAATACAACTATACTCATATGGGATGAGTAAGGATGGTATATATCATGGGTAATAATAAATGGCTTAATCTAGTGTTAGGAATTGGTTGGCTTGTTGTGGCCTAATTACAAATTATCGAAAGTAAACCTAAGATATCAATTGTTCCAATAGGTATTGCCTGTTTGTTCTTTCTAGCTAGAAGTGTAAAATTACACTTAGGAGAATTAGAAGAAGATAAGCTAAGAAAAAAGATTAACATAAATAACAAATGAAAAAATAGTTAGCGTATTTATAAACGAAGTATCACCTTAGAAGCAAGCACTAAAAGTGTATTAATACAAAGGTTGTGATTAAATGAAAAACACTAAATTAATCATCCTATATCTCCTTTCACTAGTACTTCTATTTCCATTGATATCATGTACCCAAAAAACATACGCTGCTGATACAATCGGATATTATTTTAGCGATGTTATTAGCTTGACAGATGATGGATTTAAGTTTCAAAATATTGATTGGTTGTCCAATCAAGCCTCAATAGAATATAAGGTACCTAATACAATTTATAATGCTGAGCTAAATAGGTTGGAAACAGATAAAAATATAACAACAAATATAGACAGTATAACTCTGTATTATCTACATGAAGACCAGTTTGTTACTGGAGAATATATCATTATAACGAATACGGAATCTGATTTTGAAATGTTCTTAACAGAAGTTAAAAAGCAAGCCAAAGAATTTTTTAAGAGTCAACAACCTATGGGCAATTCCTTGGAGGATCTTTCGTTTGAACATCCTGTTTCATGGGAAGGTGAAAATAAAAGCTATTTCAGGATAAGGTGCTTTGAACACGAGCAAGAAGGAATTTTTACAATTTCTCTTATTGTAGAATTGTAAAAAATACTATAATAAAAATACTAAGGTCTATAGTTCCTTAGTATTTTTATTATAATTCCTATGTCATATGCTTATTGCCTACAACCTACATATGACATCTATCTATAATATTATAATTTTCGCCTACTAGTATTTTTCGAAACTAACTGTAGCATATCTCTGGGAATATTAATTGATATAAAGCTAGTTTTTGCGCTATATCACATATTTCTCCTTGATAGGTGGTTATAGTTAGTGACCGAACAATACAAATCGAATAATGAGATGGGGGGTTTTATGTTGAAAAAGATTATTATAATGCTGTTAACCGTAGTTCTAGTACTATCTTGCGCACCTAATGCTTTTGCAAAAATCGAGTACATAGGAGCTAATAGCCAAGAAGAACCATCATTCACAATATGCGCAGACTATACCAAAAGTACTAACATCAATTTAAGGATAACATCAGGACAGGCTACCTCAACTGCATCTATTACCGGTTATCCTGGTATAACCACAAAGGTAGTGATTACTACTGGGACTTTCAGCCAAGGCCTGGAGTAACTTTTAACTACAGTTCATTTAGGGTGCCAGTAGGCTCACCAAATTGGCCGGCGAGTTACACAGTCACTAAGTAGCGTAATCATTCAACTGCTGCACACTTATTTTTTAGGAGAACCCATTATGAAAAACTATTTACTATATATTAAAATCGTTTGCGCCATATCGGGCAGTACTGTATTGTTAATGGTATTTACGATCATAACTATGTTAAATGGTTATATATACTTAAAACCATTTGCATTCGACCAAGAATATTTCTCTTTTATAGCTATTTCATATGAACAAGAAAATTCGCTGATAATACAAAAATCAAATGAAGATATACGAAATATTGTTTCTGCGGATGATAATATCATTGTGGTTAAGCTTTCTTCTGATTATGGTGAAACTTACCTATATGATCCATCATGTTATTATGCGAATACTAACTATGAGGGACAATACTTTTCTAAAGAGGATTTTGTATCCTGGCAAAGCAATTCGGTTATGGTAGATGAATGTTCTGTCTATCACCAAATGATTGTAGATGGGAAGCTATACTTGAATGGAGAATATAAAAAAGCCATCGCTACATACCAATCCGATTATCCACTAAAGTTTATGGGAAACAGTGGCTATATTATAGAACCATTATCCAGTAGCCCCTCTATTGCAGGCACTTACTATTTATCCAATTGTAACGTATCTTTAGCAAAAAAAGTGATTTCCTCGTTAAGCAAAAGTGGGTATGTTATAGAAACATTACACGATCCTGATCGTATTGAGGATAATATTTCTATAGTGCTGGGTAAAATAGAATTTCTAACATTGATCCCTAGTCTGCTGATAATTATTTTCACAGATTTTGTTACTCTTCGCTTGCTATTTTCAAGAATAAGGAGACTGTTGCAGATTCACAGCTATTGTGGCGCAACAAAAGGTAAGCTTTTCCTGTTTATTTGGAACGAAACGGTACTTGCAATTGTGATCGGGACAATCGCAGGCACATTCATTGGTTCTGTAATACTCTATGGATTCTTCAATGAATGGTCTTTTCTATCTTTCGGCATATCATCTTTTCTAAATATTGTTCTACTTTTTTTTATTGTTGCCATAGCTTTTTTACTGGAGATCAAATGTAATGCGGAGAAGGGATGGTGACGTTGATGCTTCAGCAACTTTTATTTCGATAAGGGATATCAAAAAGAAAAAACTAGTGATTTTCCTTTTTGTTTTTGAAATTGTTTTCGTATTAATATACTTTACCATTACTAGTGGTCAAGCCATATATACCAGGAATATGCTTAATGTTATGCAGGGATTAAATGATTACAATATCGTTTATTACCAATCATATGACTACGGTATATATTCACCTGGATTACACGAGCTTATCTCAGACTTATTGGATGAAAAAAAAGCATACACTGTCTTATCAAATATGAGTTCGCAAAACGACTCTCCATATAATATTGTCATCGTATTAGGCGCATTCAATGAAATATTCGAATTGGATGATTTATATCCAAATAGCTACGATGACACAATTTGCCTAGTAGGAAGCGATGTGAAATTAAATATCGGAGATAAAATAACTGTTGATCTGGATAATAGTTCATTAGTAGAAGTAATGGCTCGTATTCCATCTAATAGCTATTATGTAGCAGGCAATTCGGTTCGTAGCTTTAATGACAAGATAATAATATCTACCGACCTGAAAACTTCTAAAAAGCTATTTTATACATTTGATTTTGTCCAATCAACATACCTTGTCAATCCAAGTAGCGAATTGCTGAATCAATACCAAATGGCTTTGGAAGATGCAGGGATGCAGTCCTCCCCTAGAAGTCTTACTCAATATGCGGATAGTACTTCGGGCAGGCAATATGTTGAATATGGTTTACTTTCAGCCACCCTATTTTTTCTAGTCCTGGTTTTCTTGATGATCACTATTTTGATAAATACATTGCAGATAGTGGATTCTAATATGAGGGAATATAGTATCCATATTCTCTATGGGGCGACTTTTGGTGATGTGTTTCTGCGCACTTTTTTCTTCGTTGCAGCCATCACGATGCCGCCAATCCTTATCTATTATAATTTTTTAGACACAATTTTGATAGGAAAAAAGTTACCATTAGCCGTATTGGTGCTGTTCATGATGATTATATCCACCTTTATTTGCCTCTTCGCACTGAGAAAATTCAACCAATACGATATTTCTGATTTTAGTGAAAGGGATGAATAAAATGCAGGAAATCATTAAACTAGAAAAAGTAACAAAGGAGTATCAAAATGGTAGTAATAAAATAATTGCCGTAAATAATATTACAGTTAATTTTCATAAGGGAGAGAGTATTGCTATTTCAGGAATATCCGGTTGTGGAAAAAGTACATTAATTCATCTAATCGGATTGATTAAACCACCTACTTTAGGCAATATATACATAAATAAGAGGGCTGTCACTGATTTGTCCAATAATGAGCGAGCATATATACGTAATGGATTTTATGGTTATATTTCACAGAACTATCTATTAATCGATGGTTATACGGTAGCAAATAATGTTGAGATCCCTTTGATATATGCTAAAAAGAAATTAAGTCAGCGACAACGCACTGCAAGAGTCATGGAAATTCTTGCAAAGGTTGGATTATCCGACAAAGCAAAAACGGATGTTAAGAATCTATCTGGCGGTCAGCAACAACGGGTCGCCATTGCCAGAGCACTTGTAAATCAGCCTGATGTAATTTTAGCAGATGAGCCAACCGGTGCCTTAGATTCAAATACCGGAAAAGAAATCATGGATATTATTCTGAATTTGGTTAAGGAAGGAAAAACGCTTATCATGGTAACCCATAATACGGAGCTTGCTAGCAAGTGTAAAACTCAATTGACTATGAAGGATGGTTGTATCCTAAGTTCTGTAAGTAAACCTATGTCTTACTTTTAGCACATAGCTTTACTCTGTTTTCAAAGTAACCATTACAATCTCTGGACGATTCCCTATTCTAAAAGGGAAAATACTATTCCCTAGCCCCCTGCTAATAAACATAGTAGATGAATTTTTAGTATGACTTCCATCAGTATACTTAGGGAATAATCCTTGATTGGGAGCTAAAACACCACCTATGATCGGCAAACGTATCTGTCCACCATGTGCATGACCCGCGAAAATTAAGTCCATCTTATTTTCTGCATATATGTCAAATAACTCTGGCCTATGTATCAGTAGAATCTTGAAATCCGAGATTAGAGACCACTTTTTTAATTCTCCTCTAATTTCGGATTTGTCTATGAATCTACTATCCTTTGAAGTAAGAAAAGCAGGGTCTCTAACGCCTAAAAGCTGGATAAAACTATCTCCCCTAGACAGCCCTAACTTAGAATTGTCCAATACCTTAACCCCAGCATCTTCCAAACTTTCTTTAATGGTAGAATACTCCCCCGACCAAGCTTCGTGATTCCCCGAAACATAATATATTGGAGCAATTTTAATAGCACCTTCAATAAATTCCATAGCAGGTGCTAAATCGTATTTTCTTCTATCTACCAAATCTCCTGTTATAACAATGATGTCAGGGGAAAGTGTATTTAGTTTGTTCAATATAGTCGATTGATTCTTGCCAAAGCTTTTATTGTGTAAGTCAGAAATATGAGCAATATCAAAATTATTAAAGTCCTTAGGAATCCTTGAGCTTACATATCTTGATTTAGTAATGACAATATCATTATTTTGCCAATAAAGAAATAAGGCCAGCAGAAGTAATCCTATGCCAGACCTTATTATAAATCTTAACTTTTTCATCTGAATAGAATATCTACATAGCTGTTTATACTATGTACAACTTTCCTGATTGTACGTGCGTCAAGCCGTTCTACATCATCGTTTCTTTGTACAATAACTTCACAAAAGTCAGAGCGGCAAAATTCAAGCTTTACTTCTAATGGTAACAAGGGTTTATATGGTTTTACCTTCCCTATCAGCTTCAGGCTTTCCCTTGCTGCAGTTTTTATTCTAGTGAGTGCTTCATCTAGCGGAACTAGCCTTGCATTATTTCTACCTATGCCATACTTAACCACTGCGCACTCTATATCACCTAGAAAATCCTTTGCTTCCACACAAGCCGCTTCATCACCACTTACCATAACAAAGGGTATATCAAAAGCTCCTGTAAATATTGCACCTTGGGCAATTTCACCACTTTTACGTCCATTGACATAATAATTATACCAGCTCTTTGAATTCTGAGTGTGGTCCAGGAAACCATTAATGGTACCAGCCATAGCATGTGCTCCAACTTCCATATAAGCATCAATTTTTCTGCTTGAAATCATTTCCTGCCAATCTTTACTTTCAAGCTGTACGGCTCGTGGATCAAGCATCTCCTTAATGAAATTCTTTCCACCTCCATGGCCATCTACCACAAAAACAGCATCGGCACCACCTTCATAAGCACCTTCAACTGCAGCATTTACATCAAGCATTAGCCTTTCTAGACCAAATTTATGCCCTGGTGTACCTACTTCAGAAACCATTTCCATCTTATCAATGCCACTTATACCTTCTAGGTCAGTCATAATAAGTATGTTCATTGCTTATCCCCCCAGACTACCTAATATTGCCTTAATTCTTTCGTTCATATATAATCCTCGCATCATAAAAAAACCTCCTCCTACATCTCTCTACGGCCTTCAAATGCCTTAGACAAGGTAACTTCATCTGCATATTCCAAATCTCCCCCAACGGGAATACCATGGGCAATTCTAGTAACCCGAATCCCCATTGGTTTTAGCAGTCTAGAAATGTAGACAGCGGTTGCTTCTCCTTCTACATCGGAGTTGGTTGCGAGTATAATTTCCTTTACATCTCCATCGCTTATACGATGAAGTAATTCCTTAATTCGAATATCATCGGGTCCAATGCCTTCCATGGGAGATATACTGCCGTGGAGAATATGATATACACCTTTATAGTCACGCATTTTTTCCATAGCAATAGCATCCCTAGGATCTTTAACGACACAGATTTGAGAATGCTCTCTACTGTGGCTACTACAGATTGCACAAGGATTTTGATCAGTTAGATTACAGCAGATAGAACAATTCTGAATTTCTTCCCTAGCCTTTGAAATAGCTTGGGTCAAATTCTGCACTCTGTCAGCTGGCATATCAATTATATGAAAAGCCAGGCGCTGGGCGGTTTTCCCACCTATACCCGGCAGCCTGGACAGTTCGTTAATTAAGCGGGCAATTGGTTCTATATAATAATTCATGGACAACTCCACAATCCTTTGTTTCTTATTTCAATCTAAAACAATTTACATTAGCTATTAGAATAACCCATTTGGCATACCCATTCCGCCGGTAATCTTGCCCATTTCTCCTTGTGCCATTTCGTCAGCTTTACGCATTGCTTCGTTAACAGCAGCCAAAATCAAATCCTGTAGCATTTCAACATCATCAGGATCAACTGCCTCAGGCTTGATACTAATTTCTATTATTTCCTTCCTGCCATTGGCAATAACAGATACTACACCGCCGCCAACAGAAGCTTCCACTGTCTTTTCCTCTAGTTCCTCTTGTATCTTCGCCATTTGCTCTTGCATTTTTTTGGCCTGTTTCATCAGATTGTTCATATTACCCATGCCCCCCATACCTCCGGGGAATCCACCTTTTGCCATAGTCACTTCCTCCTTAAAACAAAATTTCTTTTATTGCCTTTTGATTATACCATAAACATTCATTTATTTTACTCTATATTGAAAGTTTTTAACACCTATTCCTCATCCACTATTTCAACCTTATCTTTACCAAAAACCTCAATTGCCTTATTCACTACATGGTTTCCATCCATACTTGCTGCTAACTCGTCCATCTGGTCTTCCAACATACATTTTATTCTAACTTGTTGCCCCGTAGTCTTCTCAACTAATTCCTCTAGAGCTTTTCGGTTGTTTTCCTGCTCAATGAGAGCCGCATGAAACCCTAAAGCTGGAGGGAACACCAAGGTAAGCACACCGTTGCTACCCATACTCGGCTTTGCATCTGATAAAGTTACATGGATAGACGGCCTTTCACGTTTGATGATATCTAGGATACTAGACCAAGCCGCAACAGGATCTTTATTTATAACACTTGCTGTTGTATTGGTTGTTGCATTAGTTGCTGTATTGGTTGTTGCCCTAGCTGTTGTCCTGGTTGACGGTTCTTTTGTCGCATTAAAACCTTCACTATCAGAAGTCTTTGTCACCCTTGGTCTTCTTTCCACTTCTATCATACCAGAATTAGACTCTTGTTGAGCCTTCCTTTGTGGAACCACCTTGTTAGTTTGATGGACCGATTGCCGATTGCCTGCATATGCACTTTTCCTAGACGAAGTTGGTTGATACTCATCAGGGTAGTAATTGTCTTCTGTTTCTGGAGGAACAGGTGGCATAGAAGGATCATTTGCTGAATCATAAAATGGATCCATTACAGGGCTTGCTGGGCTGTATGACTGACTCATATCGGTTGAGTAGCTGGCCTCATTTTGCTCCGTAGTCGCTGGTGACTTATGAGAACTGACTACGCTGTTCTTTAGCTGCTTTTCTAAGATTTCAATTCTATCCTGCAAGGCTTCCAGAGATTCTTCCTGTTCTGGCCTACACAGCTTAACAGCAGCTAACTCCAGAATAATACGTGACTGAGAGCTGTATCTCATTTCAGTTTCTAAGGGAGACAATATTTCAATAGAACGAATTAATCTAGCCTCTCCTGCTTTCTTGGTCTGTATTTTTAATTGCTCCAAGGTGGACTCAGCTACATCCAGCAAATCCTCAGGCTGAACGCAAGCCTTGACGATTAATAGATTTCGTATATGTTGAAGCAAATCTCTTGTAAATATGTTTAGAGCCTTGCCTTCATCCA
>JAAZEK010000132.1 GCA_012512335.1 Clostridiales bacterium
AAGTAATTGTCTATAAATGAGATTTGGAGATTCAAAAAGTTATTTCTATAAATACTTGCGGAAAAAATTTACAGCCTTATTTCCACCAAAAGCGTGAGGACCAGGGAATATATCACAGTCAAGCATGCTGTCAGCCCCTGCGGCTGTATAAATCTCACGAATGCCCTCGTATCCTTTTAACATATCGTGGATGTAAAAGCACTCATCATATATTCCCATCTCGACTAATAGAGGTCGAGGTGCGATTAAACCAGCAATCTCGTCTGTATCAAACCATCTGTATAAATCTGGTATAATTTGCATCCCACAGAAATTTGCACGTTTATAGCAAAACTCTTGAAACGGATTGACATAACCCATTATATCAGCGGCCTTTATTCGGTGGTCGTAAGCAGTCACGAAGGTTGTCATGGTACCGCCACCTGATAGTCCCATCATACCGATGCGGTTTTTGTCAACCTCGGGGCGCGTCTCTAAGTAATCTACACAGCGCATTATGTCCCACAAGTTAAGAGTCAGTGGATAGTAACCGATCAGCGTACCTTTGATGTAGTCGATATTGCAGGGATCTCGATCAGGGTATAAGTTGGGATGATCACGTCGCTCTCCAAAGCCTCTGAGTTCAGGGCAGATCGTCAGAAATCCAGCTTTGGCCATTTGAAGACCGTAATCAAAGTTATGGTAGTCGATGAATTGTTCGACCTCGGGTTCGCTACGAATACCGGCAACGGCGTCTTTGCCCGGACCGTGGCCATGACAACAGATAATAGCTGCGTTACTACCATCTTGTTTCATGTCCTGAGGATAAATCACCTGACATGGGATTGACATATATGAATCTACATCGAAAACAATGCGCTGTCGTATCAAACCGTTATCATTAACCGTACTAATGACCTCGGCGTTAAGCGGAACTGACTCCGGAAAACGACCAAGTAGTTCAGTGAATTTAGGACGAGCGATAGATTCCCATTGTTGGAAATCGTCGAAAGTTGAACCCCTAAACGCTAGTTCGGGGGTGTGATTTTCGGCTAGACGATTCCAGTACTCTGTTGGGCTGAAGTTGCGGCGTTTGGCCATACTATCCATCCTTCCTCCGTTTTTCATTTGTGAGCTGATTGAATATGTAAAGGAACTCATACTCTACTTCATTAAAATCTCTTAGTGAGAAATCATGTTCCATTTTCATTTCTGGCGCTTCTTCTTCTGATGGCGAAATACCCATCAGTTCTATGAACTCATAATATAGCAAAGCATCATCGACAGTTTTTATCAGCTGCTGCTCTTCCTCTGTTATATCTATCAAACCAAATTTCTCATATATCATTTTTTGAAGCCTTTCCTCGATGGCATAATACTCTACCAGCTGGCGTTTTACTGGCCTAGTGATGTCCGAGATGTAGCTTTCACTGGCATCATGTAAGATGCATCCAAGCTGAACTCTTTTAGAATAACCACGAGCCTTTGCTTCATTGTAGCAATTAATAGTATGCTGAGCTACAGAATAAAAGTGGGATAGATGACCGTTTGCCCGGGTCATTAAAGATAGCGAATGGGCAATATCTTCAATTATAATATCTTCTGCTACTGGCTGTACCGGATTAATTTTTCTGTTTGTATATGTACTTATATAGTTTTCCATGTTGTTTATTTCTCCTTATAACTGTCTTAGCTAACAATCTTCCATAATGATTAAAGTAGATGCAAGGTTAGCTAAAACACGATACGCATGTGATATAGTTATGTTTAGTAGCTCTGACACATGCTCTACAGCTGAAACAACTCTCTCAAGTTCCCAGATGTAACCTTCTCCATATCTTCTTCGCTCAAGTCCGCATATGCAAGCCTTACAAACTGGGGATCTGCATACTGGAAGGGTAAAACTGAACCAAATACAAGGTGGTCAATGCCGGCGTGCTGAACTAAGGTATCAAAATGATATTTTCATTCTTTTCATCTATATGATCTATCATCCCATTAGCCAACAATTCTAAAGTAGGTAAGCTAATTAATGGGATATCA
>JAAZEK010000133.1 GCA_012512335.1 Clostridiales bacterium
GAACAAAGAAATTGCATAATAAAATGTCAAGGTGCTAGAGGTGTTGTAACCACAACGTTTGAAATTGTTTTATCCACAAAAAAGATGGTCGGAAAATGAGTTATAAGCTCCTTAAAGTTATTGAAGATGAGCTGTCTAAGCGGGGTATGGGGCTGATCTTTTCCATTTACAAAGAAGACGAAGATCTGCCGCCTATGATTAGACAAAGACAAGTTGATGGCGTTTTTGTAACCGGAAGAGTTACGCACGAAATTATTGAAAAAGTTAAAGCAGCAAATGTCCCCTTTGTCTTGCTCGGAAAAATGTCTGATAAGGAATGCAGAGTAAATAAGGTAGAGACGGATGTCAAAAGCGATGTTATCAGTGTTTATAACTACCTGATTGAGCATGGACATAAAGAGATTGCCTATATTTCTGATTATAGAGAGAAATTATTAATTAATGAAGTGACAAGCGGCTGTAAGTTTGCCTATGAAAGTCATGGCTTAGAACCCAGAGTTGATCTTCTGAGGTTTAATGTTGAAGAGCCATATGATGTTATTAGTGAATTTATTACTGAGCATCCAGAGATAACAGCTCTGATCATTCAAAATGTTTTTGCTGATACTTTCTCTCATATTGCAAAGGAGAGAGGTTTAGATATTCCTTCGAAAATCAGTGTTATTGTTTATAATGACGAGTATTTAGATGTTAAGCAGCGCAATTACTTTACATATATTCCTAGCGGCATCGAAAAAATAGGTGTTGAAGGTGTAAAAGGACTAATTGATCTCAGTTCGGGAAAGGTAAGTGAAGTAGATCTAATAATATCTAATGAAATCAAACCAGGTAAAACAATCAAAAACCTTTAAGTTTTACTTAATCGCCAGACGGAGTGTCAGTTTTGGTTACTAGAAAGGTCCGGCAACATCTCAAGTGTTGTAACCGCCCACATAACAGGTTTTTCTGCTGGCAAGGACAGGTTAGATTCATGGATGTATCTGAGTCCATGGCTAGACCAAACCTTCCACTGCGAAATAATCCCTGCTAAATTCATCAATATCTGTGTTTGCCGATTAAAGCAAACTTCAACTTAAGCTTCAAACTCAATGTTTGCTTCTGCTTTTCCTACTATTTCAAGTTTTACATTGGGTTGGCTATGTCATGCCTTATGACTGTTATTTATACCTATGCTTTTCGCATTTTGTCAGGCAGCGGCTATTTATTTCTATGGAAGAAGAAAAGAGTTTGTTCGTACGATACTAGTTCTTAGATTTTTTGCTCTCTTGGATCGTTGTATTTTTCTCTCAAGCTTGCTGGCTTTTCGCGCATTTTTAAGCCTGAATTTTAATGAAATGATTGGAATCATGTAAAATAATTAAGTAATGATTTATAATAGCAGGAAAAAGCGGATAAATCTTTTAAACACAATATTTAATGACTAAACTAAATTATTTTTCAACCGGATGCTATCGGACTATATTATTGCATTAACAATCATAAAAAGGAAAGGGGTTTTATGGATGAGCGATAGTGTAAAGAAGAGAGTCATTTTTGGAGTGCTGTTTCTCGTTTTTCTAGGCCTAGTTTTAGCTGGATGTGGCAAAAAAGAACAAGCTGCAACCGAGACGAAGCAGCAGGTGGAATTTAGGTTTGGATATCCCAGCTCTGTCACTAACGATTATAAGATGATGATGGACCATGTTATCCCGCTGTTTGAAGAGCAGCATCCTGATATCAAGGTCAAGTTTGAGTATATGCCCTGGGGTCAGTTCAGGACCAAGTTGCTAACGGAACTTGCAGCAAACCAGGCGCCAGATCTGTGGATCTCAGACGGTGTGCATTTTATGAATTATGCTAGCAGGGGTGCGATATTAGATTTAACAGATTGGATTAAGCGCGACTTTAATAAAGAAGATTATTTAGCACTTGATTTTGCCAGCGACCCGGAAGGAAGGATCTGGGGTGTTCCCAGAGAAATCCAAATGACTGTTTTCTACTACAATAAGAAACTGTTTGACGAGGCTGGCGTGGATTATCCTGATGAAACATGGGATTGGGATACCCTGCTTTCTGCTGCAAAAAAACTTACCAAACAGAAAGATGCAAAAGTCAAGCAATATGGGTATCACTCGCAAAACTGGATAACAGCAGGCTGGTTTAACTTTATTTATCAGAACGGCGGGCGGATTTTGGACGAAACCCGTACAAAGTCCATGTTAGACCAGCCAGAAGTTGTTGAAGCTGTAAAATTCATGGTTGATTTGATCTACAAACACAAGGTGTCGCCAACTGGTGAAGTGCTTGAAGGTGCAGGCGCTTTAGGAGGGCCTTTCCCTTCGCAGCTTGTGGCTATGCAATACAACAATTCTATCCAAGTCTCGGTCTTTAACAAGTCTAAGGATTTAGACTATGATATTGCTGTTTTACCTAAAAGGAAAATAAGGGCAGTCAGCTATAATGCCAATCCATTTGTTATAAATTCCAAGTCATCGCCTGAGAAAGCTGAAGCAGCTTGGAAGTTTATTAAATTTTTTGCCAGCAATGAAAAGGTGCAGAGGCTTTTGGCAGAGGGCGGGTTTGGAATTCCGATTCTGAAGAAAGCCATTTATTCTGATGCATTCATGTATTCTTCGATCAAGCCGGATAATAAAGCTGCCTTTATCGAACCATTGGAAGATGGTTATGCCCTTCCTATGGACTTGAATAAATGCTGGGGCGAATGGAACAATGCGATTAATCAAAACTTGTCCTTGGCCTGGCTGGGCGAGATTACTCCGGAAGAAGCAGTGATAAATGCGCATAAAGCTGTTCAAAAAATTCTAGACAGTGCTTTCAGCAATAACGATTGAGGGAAGATTGCCGATGGATTTGAAAGCGTTGAAAGAAAAAATTAAAGCGAACAGAGGTTCTTATAACAGGCGGGAGACACTTTGGGCCTTATTCTTTCTATCTCCCAAAATCATCGGGCTAATTATTTTTACCTTTGGTCCTATAATTGCTTCCTTTCTACTCAGTTTTACAAACTGGGATTTAGTGACAAAACCAGAATGGATCGGCCTGGGCAATTACAAACATCTCTTAAGCAACCCGATTTTCATCAAGGCCCTAAAAAACACAGCATACTATACCTTGCTTAACGTTCCTTTGAGTATGGTTTTATCTTTGCTGCTGGCTGTTGCCATGAATCAGAAGTTAAAGGGGATTGTTGTATTTCGGACAGCCTTTTTCATGCCTGTGATATCTTCAATGGTCGCGATTTCGCTGCTCTGGAAATACATCTACAACTCGCAATATGGTTTATTGAATTACTTTCTAGGGCTTGCAGGCATTGCGCCTAAAAACTGGCTGGGAGATACCCGGCTGGCCATGCCTTCTTTGATCATGATGAGCGTGTGGAAGGGCCTTGGCTATAATATGATGATCTGGCTGGCGGCCCTTCAGGGCATCCCAGAGGACCTTTATGAGGCGGCAAGGATAGACGGCGCAAACAAATGGCAGCAATTTAAAAATGTCACTGTGCCGCTCCTGTCGCCAACTACCTTCTTGATGCTGATATTGGGGATAATCAATTCGTTCCAGGTATTTGAGGCGTCCTATGTAATGACTAACGGCGGCCCGGCCAACGCTACCTTGACTATAGTGCTTTACCTGTACTCTAACGCTTTCGAGTGGCTTAAGATGGGCTACGCGTCAGCTATGGCATATATTTTGGCTTTAATCATCTTTGTGCTGACCATCATTCAATTTAAGTATCAGAAGAAATGGGTCCATTATTACTGATGCAAAAAGGTGGTAACTTGGGATTATGACGAAGAAGCAATTCTTTACTTTTGTTAACAAGACCATCGCGTATATCTTTCTTGCCATCGGTTCATTAACTATGATCATTCCATTTGTTTGGATGATCTCAACAGCGTTGAAAAGCCGGGGGGAACTGTTTGTTTACCCGCCAGTTTGGATACCAGAAAAACTGCAATGGGTTAATTTCCTGACGGTATTTGAGACCCTGCCGTTCGGCCAGTTTTTCCTCAACAGCATGAAGGTTGCTCTGCTGCAGACAGCAGGGACATTAATTTCCTGTTCATCAGCTGCATATGCATTTGCCCGGCTGCGCTTTTGGGGTAAAGAAGCACTTTTTGCGATAGTATTGCTGACGATGATGATTCCCGGCCAAGTGACAATGATTCCGGTTTTCATCATCATGAGGTTTTTAGGCTGGTATGATACGCATCTTCCGCTTTGGGTTCCCAGTTTCTTTGGTTCTGCATTTGGTATTTTCCTGCTCCGACAGTTTTTCAGCACCTTGCCGACTGAATTAGACGATGCTGCCAAGATCGACGGCTGTAACTATCTTCAGATTTTCTGTAACATCTATTTGCCGCTGAGCAAGCCAGCTCTTGCTACGCTTGCAGTAATGACGTTTATGGGCAGCTGGAACAACCTGCTTGGGCCTGTAATCTACTTGAAGACTATTGATAAGCTGACTTTGACAGTTGGTCTGACGTTCTTCCAGGGACAGTATGTCACAGATTATACCTTGCTGATGGCAGGCTCGCTCATAAGCATAATGCCTATATTAATACTGTACGTCATAGCTCAGAAATATTTCGTCAGGGGTATTGCCTTGACAGGAATAAAAGGTTAGCGGGGAAATCTGCTAACCCTGGCTTACAGGCTTTGAAAGTTGTAGTGAAGCAATTAAAAAAATTGGAGTAGTTAATGCGACTGGAAAATGGAACTTTTTAGCCTGCACGTTGCCAATTAAATAGAATGCTGAAACAATGTTTTCAGGCTGGGTCAGCTTTGAGTACAGAACAAAGTTAGATATTTTATACAAGCTCGCAATTTAGGTTTATATTAAATATTTTCAGAAGGGAGCATGCGTGTTCGGTTAAGGATTTTTTTTGATATTTTTTCCAAAACCAACAATGATTTTTTCACTTCGTGTCGAACTCTATATATATGAGTTCTAACAC
>JAAZEK010000016.1 GCA_012512335.1 Clostridiales bacterium
GGGATAGATCCAGGTATGGCGATAATGGGATATGGAGTAATAGAGTCGGACAGTTATGATATGAAGCTTATAGATTACGGTACTGTAACCACGCCTTCAACTATGGATACTCCTCAGCGTTTGTTAACAATTTATAATTCGGTGGAAGAATTAGTTAATAAATATTCTCCTGATGCCATTGCCTATGAGGAATTGTTTTTCAATCAAAATGTAAAAACAGCATTAATTATCGGTCATGCCAGGGGTGCTGCTGTGGTAGCTGGAGCTAAACAAGGCCTAGACCTGTTTGAATATACACCACTGCAGGTAAAACAGGCTGTAGTTGGATATGGTCGAGCAGATAAGCATCAAGTACAAAGCATGGTAAAATTACTTTTACACTTAAAAGAGATACCAAAACCAGATGACGCGGCTGATGCCTTAGCAGTAGCCATATGCCATTGTAACAGTGGCCGATACGGAAGAATATTAGGTGCTAGTAGATGATCAATAAGAAACATTTTAGGAGAGACGTAAATGTATGCATACATATCAGGGATATTAGAGGAACTGGAAACACAGCAGGTAGTTGTTGAAGCCAACGGGATTGGCTATCGTATTTTCGTTCCTGGCTCCATCCTACAAAGGTTGCCCTCATTGGGAGAAAGAACGAAGCTATATACCTATCTCAATATTCGTGAAGATGCTCAAGAGCTCTATGGATTTCTAGAAAAAGAAGAAAAACAGTTTTTTGAAAGACTCTTAACTGTAACTGGAATCGGACCTAAGGTAGCCTTGGGTATGTTGTCAGTACATTCTGTTCAACAGTTGGCCATTGCAATAGCCACAGGTGATAGGCAAACTCTTTGCCGTGCACCAGGTGTTGGCAAAAAAACAGCTGAACGAATTATTTTAGAGCTACAAGATAAGATTGACAAGGATGCCATTAAGCTTTCTGATTCCACAGCACCAATATCCAACCGCTGGACCAGTGAACGTATGGAAGCGCTTGAGGCACTGCAATCATTGGGCTATTCTTCAATTGAAGCCGAGAGGGCTTTGGCAGGCCTTGAGGAAAAAGATTCTTCCAGCTTAATCCGTATGGCGTTGAAGAATTTGAGCAATCATAGAAAATAGGAGGAATCCACTTTGCAAGATCAGGATGATCGCATTATTGCATCCCATAAGATGATAGAAGATCAAGATATCGACATGAGCTTAAGGCCTAGAAGAATGCTTGACTACATAGGCCAGGAAAAAATAAAGGATAAAATGTCGATTTACATACAGGCTACCCAGCAAAGGGGAGAAGCCTTAGACCATGTACTCCTTTATGGTCCTCCTGGACTCGGGAAAACCACCTTGGCAAATATCATTGCCAATGAACTGGGTGTCAGCATTCGTATTACCTCTGGCCCAGCTATAGAAAAGGCTGGAGATTTGGCTGCGATTTTGACCAACCTAGGGGACATGGATGTTCTCTTTATTGATGAAATTCATCGCTTGAACCGCAGTGTAGAGGAAATTCTTTATCCAGCTATGGAAGACTATGCTTTGGATATAATAATAGGAAAAGGTCCTAGCGCCAGGTCAATTCGTTTGGATTTACCAAGGTTCACTTTGATTGGTGCAACTACTCGGGCTGGTATGTTGACCTCCCCGTTAAGGGATCGATTTGGAGTTATAAGTCGTCTGGAATTATACTCTCCAGAGGAATTAAAACAAATTGTAGTCCGTTCTGCAGGAATTCTCGACATTGAGATAGATGAAAAAGGTGCTTATGAAATTGCAAGACGCTCCAGAGGAACCCCTAGGATAACAAATAGACTGCTAAGACGTGTTAGGGATTATGCGCAAATAAGAGCAGATGGTGTCATCACCTTAGAAGTGGCAAGAAATGCGCTTAACATGCTGGAAGTAGATGACATGGGGCTGGATGATGTTGATAGAAGATTATTAGAGGCTATTGCCATAAAGTTTGACGGAGGACCAGTTGGCTTAGATACTTTGGCAGCTTCAACAGGCGAAGAAAGTGGTACCATAGAGGATGTCTGCGAACCCTATCTATTACAATTAGGGTTTATCGCACGCACACCCAGGGGAAGAATTATGACTCCTTTGGGATATAAACATATGAAGATACCTATGAGTGAGCAGGAGAGCATGTTATAGATGGAGAGACAAGAGACGAATTTAAAGGTTTCTGATTTTGACTATGAGCTACCAGAGGAATTGATTGCTCAAACACCGCTGGAAAAGCGGGATAAATCTCGAATGCTGGTATATCATAAAGAGTCAAAGGTTATAGAGCATAGAAGCTTTCATGATATTTTAGATTATTTAGTCCCAGGGGATTGCCTTGTTATAAATGATACCAAGGTTTTACCTGCAAGGCTACTGGGAAGTAAGGAGGATACTGGAGGTAAGATGGAGTTTGTCCTCCTGAAGCGAGAAGCTGATGACACTTGGCGAGTGTTGGTGAAACCAGGTAAGAGAGCCCATATTGGTTCACGGTTTGTCTTTGGAGATGGCTTATTAAAGGCTGAAATATTAGAGCTAACGGAAGAAGGGGGACGCATTGTCCGCTTTTTTTATGATGGTGTATTTGAGGAAGTTCTGGACAAGGTTGGCATAATGCCATTACCACCTTATATTCATGAAGAGCTTCAAGATAAGGATCGATATCAGACAATTTATGCAAAATACAAGGGTTCAGCGGCTGCACCGACGGCAGGGTTACATTTTACACCAGAATTACTAAAGCAAGTGGAAGCCAAAGGTGTATCTATTGCTCGTATAACTCTTCATATTGGATTGGGCACCTTTAGGCCAGTTAAAGTAGACGACATAAAAGATCATGCCATGCATAGTGAAGTGTACGAGGTGTCACAGGAAGCCACTGATTTAATTAATGAAGCCAAGAAGTCTGGCAATCGAGTTATATCAGTTGGAACCACCTCTTTACGAACCCTCGAATCTGTAGCAGACGAAGAAGGACTTGTACAAGCTGGCAGAGGAGAAACCGATATATTTATCTACCCTGGTTACCAATTCAAGGTTGTCGATTGTCTTATTACCAATTTTCACCTTCCTAAATCAACTTTACTAATGTTGGTTAGTGCATTGACAAGCAGGGAAGAGATGCTTAAAGTATACAGCGAAGCAATCGCTTTAAAATATCGATTTTTTAGTTTTGGCGATGCAATGTTAATCAAATAAATTTGGGTACAATTTGGGGACAGTTCTCAATTATTCAATATTTGTGGAATTTGGGGACAGTTCTCAATTAAAAATGTTGGGGACAGTTCTCAATTATTTGTTAAGAGATGCGAAATTTGGGATACGAGATACGAGTAGGAAAGACTAGATAATTAGGGGGACAGTTCTCAAATTTTAAGTTAATTGAGTTAATTGAGAACTGTCCCCAAGAATAAGGAAAAACTTGTTGAATATTTGAGAACTGTCCCCAATAGACTGGAGGAAATATGTTTGAATTTGAATTAATTAAAGAGGATCCTAGGACCAAGGCGAGACTGGGAAAATTTCACACACCACATGGCAGCTTTGATACTCCAATATTCATGCCTGTGGGAACCCAGGCTACAGTGAAGGCAATTACACCTAGAGATCTGGAAGAAATGCAAGCAGAGATTATTTTGGCCAATACCTATCATCTATATATGAGACCTGGGCATGAATTGGTAAAAGAAGCAGGTGGCTTACATAAATTTATGAACTGGAATCGCCCTATCCTTACCGATAGCGGAGGGTTTCAGGTGTTTAGCTTAGCTGACCTTCGCAATATTAAAGAAGAAGGAGTAAGCTTTCAATCACATCTTGATGGGTCTCGCCATTTTCTATCTCCAGAAAAAGCTATAGAGATTGAAAATGCTTTAGGGGCGGACATTATCATGGCATTTGATGAGTGCGTCTCCTACCCTGCAGAATATGACTATGTAAAGCAATCGGTTGACAGAACAACTCGATGGCTTCATCGCTGTATAGATGCTCACAAAAGAGAAGACCAAGCATTGTTTGGTATCATACAAGGTGGAATGTATGCTGATCTACGAAAAAAAAGTGCAGAGGATGTGGTAGCCAACGATTTACCTGGTTATGCTATTGGTGGGCTTAGTGTTGGTGAACCAAAACCTATTATGTATGAGATGCTAGATTGTACTGTACCATTTATGCCCCAAAATAAGCCCAGATACCTGATGGGAGTAGGATCTCCTGATTGTCTAGTAGAAGGTGCTTTGCGTGGTGTTGATATGTTTGACTGTGTTCTGCCTACGCGAATTGCCAGAAATGGGACTGTTTTCACTAGTCAGGGCAAGGTAGTAGTTAGAAATGCTGCTTATGAACGAGATTTTTCTCCACTAGATCCAGAGTGCGACTGCTATGCGTGTCAGAACTTTAGTAGAGCATATATTCGCCATCTACTAAAAGCCAATGAAATTTTAGCTTCTATACTAGCTTCTATCCATAACCTTAGATTTTTGATTCATCTAATGGAGCAGGTTCGTGAAGCTATTCGAGAAGAACGACTAATTGAGTTCCGCAACGACTTTTTTAAGAAATTTGGCTATGAATAAAAAATTGTGTAATATAGACCTTGAATAAGTCGGACAAAGCGTTTAATATAGGAATATACATAAATCGTGGAAAGAGGAGGGAATTGAATGTTATTTTTAGCACAGACAGCACCCGCAGGGGAACCAGGTGGCATAGGTTTGATTCTTGCAAATCTAGCTCCTTTCATACTGATGATCGTAGTAATGTATTTCTTGTTAATTCGGCCTCAGAGAAAAAAAGATAAGGAAAACAAGCAGATGCTGGCCACACTCACAGTTGGAGATAATATCACAACCATAGGCGGAATTTGTGGCAAAATAATAGCAGTCAGAGACGATGTTCTTACTGTTGAAGTAGGAGCTGACAAAGTTAAGCTTGTCTTTGAGCGCTGGGCTATTCGTGACGTAGACAGACCAATATCTGACTAAATAGGAAAAGCTGTGTTTCCGCTGGGAACCGGCTTTTTTTATTTTATCTATATAATTTTTTTCTTACCCTCTAAGCTTTGTCATATCAGCTTTAATTTTTGCATATGTTTGAAATAAGATGCATAGAGGGAGTTGGGGAGAGGATGAAAAAAGCTAGAAGGATAACTACGAAGCAGGAAGAGAGCTCCTTGTTGCAGGATGTGATGTTGGTTTCCAAAGGGTCTGTTTTTGCAGTGATTATCACTTTGCTATTTATCATCCTTTTTGCATTTGTGATGCAGCTGTCCAGCTTGTCGGAAACCATTATTAGACCCGTAGTGCAGGTAGTAAGGATTTTAAGTATTGCAATAGGAGGAGCCTATGCAGCCCGAAAGACCACAAATAAAGGATGGCTAAAGGGAGCGGCAGCTGGAATAGGGTATGTGATATTGGTTTCCGTTATAGGTGTAATCTCAGGTGGGCAATTTGCTTTTGACCGTATATTTTTGTCTGATGCGCTTATGGCTTTGGTAGTAGGAGCCGCAGGAGGTGCTATTGGAATAAACATTCGTTAAACAACCCTCTTTTCACATAATAGATTCTATGATATACTATATGCATATTTGATTTTGAATTTGTTATAGTTAAGAAGGGGAGAGTTGGGAATGAAACATATCAAAACCATTCACAAAGGGAATCTGAAGCAAAGCATTGCCAAAGGTGGCTGTGGCGAATGTCAAACATCCTGCCAATCAGCATGCAAAACATCTTGCACTGTCGGTAATCAGAGCTGTCAGAAATAACCCAATTGAGTCTTACATAAAGAATGACTGATAGCAGTAGCTTAGCTACTGCTATATTTGTTGGAATATACTAGAGTAATTTAATGTTTTTTGATAATAAACATATACACATTTAATACAAGAAAGTTTCCGAAGGGAAGGAAAAGTATCAATGATACATAAATTTGAGGTAAATGATGTCCGTCTGGTTCTCGATGTTCACAGCGGCGCTGTTCATATAATAGATGAATTAATCTGGGATCTACTGGACTATGGCCCCGAATTCACATGGGAAGTCATTAATAATGATTTAAATGGTAAATATGAAATCCAAGAATTGAAAGAAGGCGTTTCCGAGCTTCGAGCTCTTATGGAAGCAGAAATGCTCTATACCCCTTGGAATCAGGAGGACAAGCCTGCCATGCAAGGTGAACCTGTAATAAAGGCTATGTGCCTTCATGCGGCTCATGATTGCAATCTTAGGTGTAGCTATTGCTTTGCTTCCACTGGTGATTTCAAGGGTGAAAGAGGCTTGCTGGATTTGGAGACTGGCAAAAGGGCATTGGAATTTCTTGTAAAGCATTCCGGTCATAGAAGAAACCTAGAAGTAGATTTCTTCGGTGGTGAACCCATGATGAACTTTCCAGTGGTTAAGAAACTAGTTCAGTATGGAAGAGCGCTGGAAAAAGAATACAATAAGCAATTCCGATTTACCATAACCACCAACGGTTTGCTTCTGGATGATGAAGCCTTAGAATATATAAACAAGGAATTCGTCAATGTGGTAATCAGCCTGGATGGTCGTCCTGAAGTCCACGATAAATTGCGTGTAACACGAGCCGGTACTGGAAGCTACGAGCATATTGCTCCTAAAGCTGTAAAACTAGCGGAATCACGCAATCAAAAAGACTATTACGTCCGGGGGACCTTTACAAAATATAACAAGGATTTTGATCAGGATGTTCTACACTTGGCAAACTTAGGCTTTAAGCAGATATCAGTAGAACCTGTAGTGGCCCCTGATGAAGAGGAATATCATCTTTCAACTGAGGATTTACCTGAGATCAATGAATCATATGAACGACTTATGCAGGCCTATTTAGAACGAAAAAATGAAGGCATAGGCTTTAATTTTTTTCATTTCATGGTTGACCTTGAGCAAGGCCCTTGCGCAGCAAAAAGGACTGCTGGTTGCGGTGCAGGGAATGAATATATTGCAGTTACCCCTAAAGGAGACATCTATCCCTGTCACCAATTTGTTGGTGATGATGCATTTAAAATGGGTAGTGTACTGGATGGTAGTTTTGATGAAGGATTACAGCATATATTCCGTAATTCTAATGTATTTACCAAGGAAAAATGCTCCTCATGCTGGGCTAAGTTTTATTGTAGTGGGGGTTGCGCAGCCAATGCACAGCATTCTTCTGGAAACATAAATGAGCCCTATGAATTAGGCTGTGAGATGGAGAAGAAGAGGTTAGAGTGTGCGCTTGCACTTAAAGCCTTGGAATTTCTAGAGTCCGATGAGTAGGTTTAGAGTTCGAGGAATAGATTTAGGTCCGAAGAGTAGATTAGTGAGGAGTTATAATGTCAATTTATCAGAGGAGTAAACCAGTTTCAGAAAATACTAGAGCCATCGCATCCTTATTACAAATTGGCTTGGGTATCAGCGAGGTTACGGCAGGTTTGCTAGTGAGTCGAGGAGTTACCGGGCTTAAAGAGGGACAAGCATTCTTAAATCCATCTTTAGACCAATCTCACGACCCATTTTTACTAAAAGATATGAGAAAAGCTGTTGATCGAATTCATCTAGCAATAGCTAATCAAGAGAAAATATTTATATATGGTGATTATGATGCTGATGGCATCACCTCATCATCTTTGTTGTCACTTTATCTCAGATCTCTAGGTGGAATAGTGGATGTCTACATTCCTAGCCGTAAGGATGAGGGATATGGTATCCATAAGGAGGCATTGGAAACCATCCTAGAACAAGGAAGTCAATTGCTTATAAGCGTTGATTGTGGAATTTCCAACCTAGAGGAAGTGGGGGAAATGCAAGACCAGATGGACATCATTATTACGGATCATCATACACCTGGTCAGGTATTGCCTCAAGCCTTGGCTGTAATAAACCCCAAAATTCAGGGACAAGCTTACCCCTTCGACCAGCTGGCAGGGGTTGGAGTAGCTGCAAAATTAGTACAAGCCTTAGGGGGCTTAGATGCAATTAAGCCTTATCTAGATTTAGTTGCCATTGGTACGGTAGCAGATATTGTTCCTCTTATGGACGAAAATCGGGTATTTGTAGCATTGGGTATTCGGCAGCTAAATGAAAACCCTAGACCAGGAATATCTGCATTGTTGCAGGCCTTAGAAATGAAGGATAAGACCATAGATGCAGGTAAAATTTCCTATAATATTGCCCCTTGTTTAAATGCCCCAGGACGAATGTCAAGCTTTCGCCCTGGATATGAATTGTTGACAGCTCCCAACATAAAGCAAGCTATTCCACAGGCAGAGGAAATGGTTTATCAAAATCAATTACGTAAGCAAACAGAAAGTGAGATTCTGGAGTCTGCCATGGAGCTGGTTGAGGAACAGGTAGATTTGACATCTCAAAGAGTTATTGTCGTGGCCGGTGAAGGATGGCATCCTGGTGTTATTGGAATTATTGCTTCAAGAATTACCGAGGAATATTGTCGCCCCTCCATAGTTTTGTCCCTGGATGGAGAAAAAGCAGTTGGTTCTGCTCGAAGTATTAAAGGATTTAGCTTGTATGAAGCTCTTGCATCTTGCGGTGATCTGCTCCTTAGGTTTGGTGGACATGAAATGGCAGCTGGTCTTTCCATATCACGGGACAATATTAATGCTTTGCGCCAGCAGATTTGCATTTACGCCGATGAGGTTCTAGAAGAAGAAGCACTTATACCTCATTTTTATTATGATACAAAGCTACCACAAGATCAGGTATCTCTCAATTTATTAAGCGAAATAGAGCAATTAGCACCTTTTGGCTGTGGTAATCCTGCTCCGCGTTTTCTCTTACCCTCTGCTTTGGTGGAAAGTAGCAGGTTGATTGGTTCTGAGTCTAAGCATATTAAGATGGCTTTGTCTTTAGGACAACGGTCCTGGGACGCAGTTGGTTTTGGTCTGGCGGAAGCTGGTAGAGACCTTCTACAGGGTTGTCGTATCAGCCTAATGACTTCTCTTAAGAGAAATGAATGGATGGGAGTTAGTAGCGCACAATTTCAAATTCATAGCATGAAACGAATATTTAATGAAGCAAAGGATGTGGAAGATTTACTTTCTTTCTTTTGCTTTAAAGTTTTTGATGTTTTTTTACAGGAATTTATGTATAATGATAATATTATACAGGAGAACCTTAATGAGGAGCCTGTATATAAGAGTAAAGAGTTGATTGAGCGGACCTCAATAAGTCTAGATGATACGATAAACCATCTAAGAGATTCCATGATTGGAACAGCGGTTTTTGTCAGCTCCTATGAGGCAGCGGAATTACTATTGAAAAGATTGATGGAAGAGAATATGCTGGAATATATTCCTGTTCAGTACCATCGAGCTTATTTAGGTAATGGATTAGGTCGCAATTCAGTTGTTCTGGTCCCCGACTATAAGCAAAGTCCGGAGAAGTATTATCGTACGATAATTACCCCAGGAAAGGAAGAAGGCTTTCATAATGATCTTTCTATTTCTTCTTCAAATGTTCACCAACGAAAGCGTTATCTTGCTTGGACTGATGAAGACATGATGGATAAGGGGTTTTCAGCTAAGGGATTTGACTTAGACCGAGATCAACTAGGAGTTTTATATAAGTGGCTGCGAAAGTTGGTGCCAGGGCGCAATATATGGCCAGATGGCAGACTACTTTTAAAAGATATCCAGGAAAGCACAGGCTTCAATTGGACAGGTTTTCAACTTCGCTTAGGTCTGGAAATATTTAAAGAGCTAAATTTTATAGCTATTGAATCTGGTAATCAATATATAAAAATACAATGTGATAAAAACCCAGTTAGCAGACAACTAGACGAAAGCAGATTGGTGAATTATCATAGACAATGGATTAATGATCATAATTTATGCAGCTATAGACAGGAAAGTAAATGAGGAGGATGGGTCATGGACTTAAAGGAAAAAATTAGAGTGATTGAGGATTTTCCCAAGGAAGGAATATCCTTCAAGGATATTACCACCTTATTAAAAGACAAAGAAGCATATCATTACACTGTAGATACTATGGTTAATATTTGCAAGGGAATAGGTGTCGATGTAGTAGTGGGTCCTGAAGCCCGAGGCTTCGTACTGGGGGCTCCTGTAGCCTATGGCTTGGAAGTAGGTTTTGTTTTGGTACGTAAACCCGGAAAATTGCCTGCTGCGACGGTCAATTATGAGTATGAATTGGAGTATGGAAAGGATATACTGGAAATACACAAGGATGCTATAGAACCAGGGCAAAGGGTTGTTATAGTTGACGATCTATTAGCCACAGGTGGAACTGCACTTACGACTACCAAATTGGTTGAAAAGCTAGGGGGTAAGGTTGTAGGTCTCGTATTTGCTATGGAGCTTAATGCTCTAAATGGAAGACAGACACTAGAAGGTTACAATGTTCATACTTTAATACAGTATGATGAGTGAACTCGTTTTGCCACCAGCAAAATATCGAGGATTCAGATGGAGACTTTACTCCACCTATATTAGTATGAGTGAACGCATCACTTATAGAAGTGAGCGTATTGATTTAGGATATAAAAAGCAAATAAACAAGCTAGAGCTAAAGTTAGCAGAAAGGAGATGCATATGCTGGAAGAGCTGAGAGTTAAAATAAGAAAAGCATTTGGAGAAGACCAGGCTGCCAGGGTCAGGGGTGCTTATGATTTTGCAGAAAAAGCTCATGCTGGTCAGAAGCGATCCTCTGGCGAACCGTACAGCATTCATCCCCTTGCAGTTGCAAATATACTGACAGACCTGGGTATGGATGCGGACACCATTATTTCAGGTTTGCTTCACGATACCATTGAGGATACAGGCGTCACTAAGGAAGAGCTAGATGAGATGTTTGGCGCTGAGGTTGCCATGCTAGTTGATGGTGTTACAAAATTAAGTCGTCTTTCCTATAAAACCAAGGAGGAGCATCAGGTAGAAAATCTACGAAAAATGTTTCTTGCAATGGCTAAGGATATTCGGGTTATCATTATCAAATTAGCAGACAGGCTTCATAATTTAAGAACACTGGAATATGTTGATGAGGAAAGCCAGCGTGCAAAAGCATATGAGACATTAGAAATCTATTCACCCCTTGCTCATCGTCTGGGAATCTTCAAAATTAAGTGGGAATTAGAAGATATCTCACTAAGATATATTGATCCTAAGGGCTATTATGATCTTGTAGAAAAAGTATCCTTAAAACGACGAGAAAGAGAAGCCTATATTCAACAGGTTATAGAAACTCTTAAGGAAAAATTTAAAGAAATTTCAATAGACTTCGAAATCGAGGGACGTCCAAAGAATTTCTATAGCATTTATAAGAAGATGTATATGCAGCATAAGGATTTTGAACAAATCTACGATCTTCTGGCCATTCGTGTATTGGTAAATACAGTTAAAGATTGTTACGGGGTTCTTGGAGTAGCACATACCCTTTGGAAGCCCATACCAGGCAGATTCAAGGATTATATTGCGGTACCTAAGCCCAATATGTATCAATCCTTGCATACTACGGTTATTGGCCCAGAAGGAGAGCCCTTTGAGATACAAATTCGAACCTGGGAGATGCATCGAACAGCTGAATATGGTATTGCTGCCCATTGGAAATATAAAGAAGGCAGTAGAACCTCTTACGACATGGATAAAAAGCTTTCCTGGCTACGTCAATTACTTGAGTGGCAAAATGAATCCCGAGACGCTAGAGATTTTATGGAGACCTTAAAAATCGACTTATTTATAGATGAGGTTTTTGTATTCACTCCTAAGGGTGACGTTATAAATTTACCCAAAGGTGCCACACCGCTAGACTTTGCTTATTCCATTCATAGCGCTGTCGGTAACCGTTGTATTGGGGCTAAGGTAAGTGGGAAAATAGTTACCTTGGATTATGAATTGGAGACAGGTGATATAGTTGAAATTCTTACTACCCAGTCAACCAGTCATGGGCCTAGTCGAGACTGGCTAAAAATTGTTAAAACTAACCAGGCAAGAAATAAAATTAGGCAATGGTTTAAGAAGGAAAGACGAGAAGAAAACATAGAAAAAGGTAGGGAAATGCTTGAACGCGAAGCAAAACGCCAGGGCTATTCCTTATCTCAATTAATAAAAAGCGAATGGGTAGAGGGTATCTTTAAGAAGTATGGCTTTACTTCTATGGATGATATGTATTCAGCTGTCGGTTACGGCGGCATATCCACTGGCCCTATTATGACACGCTTGCTTGAGGAATATCGAAAAGCTAATGCCCAAGAAGCCCCTGAAAGCATCGTCAAAGAGTCAAGGACTGAAAGAGAAATAGAAACTCCAGGCCATGGCATACAGGTAAAAGGTGTCGATAATATAATGATTCGTTTTGCCAAATGCTGCAACCCAGTGCCAGGAGACCCTATAATCGGTTACATTACTAAGGGTAGAGGTGTGTCGGTTCATAGGGGTGACTGTATAAACCTGGCTGATGAATTTGTTGAGACCAATCGCTTGATTGAAGTTAGCTGGATTGGTGAGCATAAGGCGGCATATAATGCGGAAATTCAGATTGTTGCTCAAGATAGACAAGCGGTGCTAGCTGACTTAACAAATGCAATTGCTGATATCAAAATAAATGTAACTGCCATTAATGCGCGGACTGCTAAGAATAAGATGGTAGTCATTAATATGAATATGGAAATTCATGATACCAAGCAGTTGGAAAAGGTCATGAAGTTTCTTGGTCGTTTGCCTGATGTAGTGGATGTATATCGGGTTAATGCTTAACGCATTTTCTGCTGATATTCGCAAGACTGATGATCGTTCCTGCAAAGGCTTCTTCCATATGATTTATTATTTTGGTGTGAACAGTAACGATTAAAGCAGCTTTTGAGGAGGGAGTAAATTGATAGCGGTTATACAGCGA
>JAAZEK010000134.1 GCA_012512335.1 Clostridiales bacterium
CAACAATACCGTTTTCAATGCCTGATCTTTCAACTATTTCCTTTGTTTGGTCCGTTACATTATGAAAAGTAATTGCCTTATGATTAGATTGTAGCTTAAATTCTTCTCTGTATACCATTTTAATCCCCTTTCCATTTTTATAGATCCTTCATTGCATTCTGGATGATAAAAATTACTTCTTCAAATCATCCGCAGCCCTTCTGGTTGCAGCAATCATCTCATCAATCATTGCAATGGGATCTTCTGCATTCATAATACCTGATGCAGCACCTGCGGCTTCAGAGCCTGCCATTATAAAATCATAAACCTGCTGTCCATTGGTAATTCCAGCTGCTTGTTCTACCATAATGTCTGGGTATATTTCTTTAATAACCTCTATGGATTCCTTAACATAGCTCATATCGCTAACACCGCCACCAGCTCCACCGATTAGTTCAGAAGGTTCAGGGTTGATAATGTCAGGGTGAAGCTGTGCTATGGCTTTGGCTTCTGCTATTGTGTCAGCACAAGCAAATACTAGCATATCTAATTCTCTTGCTCTGTCAATAGTAGCTTTGATTGCTGGTAGAGACATTGGCTTTTCGCTGTGGTTTACAACAACGCCTTGCGCTCCTGCATCCTTCAATGCTTCTGGTAAAATATCAGCCATACCTCGTCCTGGCCGTAATGTATCCATATAAGGGGCTAGTATTATTAAGTTCTTCGTATTCTCTGCTACTCTTCTAATTTCAACTGCTGGTGTGATGAATAAAACATCAATATCATACTTTTCCGCTGCAGCATCTGCAGCCTTTGCATATTCTAGGACTTTATCGCCCCAGATGTAGTTTTTTGTCCCTATTTCAAAATAAGGAGCTCTGATTACAGGTTTCATTAAATTCCTCCTAGTCTTAATTCATGTCAAATTAATATCTTTTATTATTATGGGGAATATCCCCAATATTCCAAAAGCCTTACACTATCCATCTTATTTATTCTCATCATAATACATCTGCATGTAATCCCACATCTTACGATACTTAATGTATTTCTTGTCATAACATTCCTGGTTTTCTTTTTTGGGTTGATAAACATACTCTTTTCTAGTCATAGCTTGAGCTGCGTTTTCGTAACTGTCATACCATCCAAGGCCTTGAGCTGCAATTATGCCAGCCCCAACTGCACAGATATCTGCCTGGTTCAATCGAACTAGAGGGACACCTGTGACATCTGCAATCATTTCGCACCATATATTGCTCTTAGCAGCTCCACCTACAATAATCAGTTGCTTAATATCGCTTCCATTGGACCTGAAATCTTCCAAGCCACGCTTTACACCAAATGATACTCCCTCCATAATAGCTCTTGCGAAATCAAATCTATCATGGTCGAGAGTTATACCAGTAAAAGCACCTTTGGCATTCATCTGCCATATGGGGTAAGCTGCCCCTGTCAGATATGGATAAAATACTAAATCGGGATCTTTTCTCTTGCCTACTTCCTGATCCATTTCACGAAAACTCTCTTGAACAAACTCATTCTTGTACCATTCCATGGATGCACCTGAACATACCAAAGAAGCCAGTGCACCATATAAACCGGTGACAGGATGTTTTCCTGCTGCTATGTAACTATCTGTTACCATAGGCTCTTTGGTTATCCCTAATAAAACCCAGGTTGTACCCGCTGATAAAAGCATATCCCCATCATGGACTGCTCCAGCTCCAATTGCACCACAATATTGGTCATGGGCACCATTGAAGACAGGTATGCCTGCCTTCAACCCCATTAGCTTGGAGGCTGCTTCACTAAGCTCACCCACCTTAGCCCCAGTGGGAAGTACTGGTGTAAGTTCATCTTCATTTATTCCAGAAGCTTCAAGTATTTTCTTATCCCAGCAGCCTTTTTCAATGTTATATAATTGTCGCATAGCTGCATTTGTGGGATCTATGACCGCATTCC
>JAAZEK010000001.1 GCA_012512335.1 Clostridiales bacterium
ATATTAGTTAGCTTCTCCGAATAATAGAATTTCCATGATGGTACGAATTGTGTATTAAATGGAATAAGAACCACTGTTTAGCAACTAATGCGGTGACATGATGCTGAGCTTATATATGGAACAGAATTGTGATAAACATATGTTTTAAGTTAGTTTCGAATAAAAAAGGCACACATTATATTGTGTACCTGTTTTTTATTCTATTCTATTTTAGATTCCTCTTTGCACTTGGAATTGCACGCCTATTAGAGACTTGCCTCTTGTCTTACTGGCTTTTTCGCCCTGTAATCCTCAATTGCCTTTTTAACTGCTTCTTCAGCCAGTACAGAGCAGTGCATCTTAACTGGTGGCAAACCATCTAAAGCATCTGTTACACTTTTATTGGTAATCTGCAATGCTTCGTCTATGGTTTTCCCTTTAATTAATTCTGTAGACATACTGCTGGTTGCGATTGCAGCCCCACAGCCAAAGGTTTTAAACTTTACGTCTACTATAATATCATCTTCTACCTTTAAAAAGACCTTCATGATATCACCGCATCTTGCGTTACCCACTTCACCTACTCCATCTGGGTTTTCGATTTCTCCAACATTTCTTGGATTCACGAAATGGTCCATAACTTTTTCACTATACATAGGTTTTACCCCCTTCTTGTTGATTAAATAATGGAGACATTTCCCTCAACCTTTGTACTACCTGAGGAAGCACCTCCAGAACATAGTCCACTTCTTCTTCTGTGTTTTGGTCACCTAATGTAAGCCTTAGAGAACCATGAGCTATTTCATGAGACAATCCTATTCCTAATAATACATGTGAAGGATCCAAAGAACCAGAGGTACACGCAGAACCACTGGAGCCTGCAATTCCCTTTAGATCCAGGCTTAGAAGTAATGCTTCTCCCTCAATAAACTCGATGCTAAAATTAACATTACCTGGAAGTCTTTTGGTAGGATGCCCATTGAGTATTGTATTGGCAACTGATGGGATTATCCCATCAATTAGGCGGTCACGTAGTGACTGAATTCTCGCATTTCGAATAGGCATATCCGTAACTGCAAGTTCAATGGCCTTACCCATACCTACTATAGCAGGAAGGTTTTCTGTACCTCCCCTTCGATTTCGTTCCTGAGCTCCACCATGAATCATCTGTTGTGTCTTAACACCCTTACGCATATAAAGAGCCCCTACCCCTTTAGGTCCATAAAACTTATGAGCTGAAAGAGATAAAAGGTCAACATTCATTTCCTTAACATCAACAGCTATGCTTCCTATGGCCTGTACTGCATCAGTGTGAAACAAAACTTTCTTTTCTTTAGCAATGGCACCGATCTCCTTAATTGGTTGGATGGTACCAATTTCATTATTGGCTGTCATAATAGTAATCAATATGGTCTTGTCTGTTATAGCTTCCCTAACCAGTTCTGGGTCTACCAAACCATATTTATCTACTGGTAGATAGGTAACTATAAAGCCTTCCCGTTCAAGTTGATTGCACGTATGCATAACAGCATGGTGCTCTATAGAAGAAGTGATGATATGATTCCCTTTTTTCTTATTGGCTAGAGCAACGCCTTTAATTGCCCAGTTATCCGACTCAGTGCCGCTACCGGTGAAATAGATGTCACTTGAATCACAATTGATTGCCTTAGCTACCCTGTCTCTGGCTAAATCCAACGCCTTCCTGCTTTCCCTACCAAAACTATGAACACTGGAAGGATTTCCATACTTTTCAGTAAAATAAGGTAACATTTCCTCCAATACTTCAGGCTTGGTGTATGTTGTAGCTGCATGATCCAAGTATATTTTTTGCTCCATTTATGTAACGCTTCCTTTCAAGTCAGATTCCTTTATATATAAAACATAGTTTTGTCGTTGGTTTGACTATTGTAATCGTCTACCATGTCTTGTAGTGTGATAGAGTCTATGACATTGTCGACGCTTATGCGGATCTTTTCCCAGATAGGTCTTGTAACGCAGTAATCTAACTTCTCACATTCAACCTTATTATTTTCCGCTACGCAATCCGCAGGAGCCATAGAACCTTCTAGGGTTCTAATTACACTGCCAACCGTAATATCTTTAGGTGAATGAGCAAGCAAATATCCACCCTGTGCCCCTCTCACACTCTCTACCAAGCCCGCTTTTCGCAGACTGGCAACGAGCTGTTCCAGATAGGCTTCGGAGATTCCCTGTCGTTCTGCTATGGTTTTTATAGGCAAAGGGGTATCGCCACCACGCAAAGCTAAATCAAACATAGCTTTCACACCATATCGGCCCTTTGTAGATAATTTCATATATTCACCCCTTATACCCAAGTAATTCGCTAGGATTTATTCTCCATTATATTAGCATACCCTATTAATCTTGTCAAGATTGAAATTCATAAAATATTTTAAGATTAACGTAGTCTATCCCTCTCCTCAAGATCACCTTTGAGCTGTGCTATACGTTGTCTTATTTTCCCTTCATGACCTGAATTCATAGGAAGATAATATTTCTTATCCTTAAATTCATCTGGCAAATATTGCTGTTCTGCATTACCCATGGGAAAATCATGAGAGTATTTGTAACCCTTTCCATGCCCCAATTCCTTTGCACCTTTATAATGTGCATCTCGGAGATGTATGGGGACTTGTCCTGAACGTTCCTTTCGCACATCCTCTAGAGCCATGTCAATTCCTACACAGCATGCATTTGATTTGGGAGAACAGGCAACCATAAGAGCCGCTTCAGCCAATATAATTCGGCTTTCCGGCCATCCAATTCGTTCTACTGCCTGAGATGCTGCCACTGCCACCTGTAATGCTGCAGGATTAGCTAAACCTACATCCTCTGCTGCACATATCATTATCCTCCGAGCAATAAATTCCGGTTTTTCTCCTGATTCTATCATTCGGGCAAGCCAGTAAAGGACTGCATCAGGCTCCGTATAATTTCTCATGCTTTTAATAAAAGCACTTATGATATCATAGTGATTGTCACCATCTTTATCATACTTCAATGTCTTCTGCTGTATGCACTCCATGGCTGTTTCCAAATTGATTACTATGATTCCCTCATCATTGGGATCAGTCGTCAGATAAGCCAGCTCCAGTGCATTTAGTGCTACTCTTGCATCACCATCGCTAAGCATTGCAATATGATTAGCAGCTTCCTGTTCTAGTTTAATGGGATAGCTTCCTAATCCCTTTTCTTTATCCTTTAATGTGCGATCTAGCAAGCTTAGAATATCTGCATCTTCAAGTGGCTCAAATCGAAATATTGTTGAACGAGATAAGAGAGCCTTATTTACCTCAAAATATGGATTCTCTGTAGTCGCACCTATGAGAATTATGCTACCATTTTCTACATAGGGTAATAAAACATCCTGTTGACCCTTATTCAATCGATGTATTTCATCAAAGAATAGAATGATTTTACCTTTAGGATTTAATAGAAGATTTTGAGCCTCTGAAGCTACTTCTCTTATTTCTTTTACACCAGCTGAAACAGCGTTAAGCTGAACAAAGCGATATTGGGTTTCAAGAGAGATGATGCGGGCTAATGTAGTTTTTCCAGTTCCCGGAGGTCCATAAAAAACAACCGATGATAAACGATCGCCTTTAATGGCACGATACAGTAGTCGATTGTGTCCGATTATATGCTCTTGTCCTACAAATTCATCCAAGGTTTCTGGTCGCATTCTTGCAGCTAGTGGCATTTGCTGTTCCATATCTTATCTCTCCTCCAAACACGATAAAAAGAGGCCTGTTGGCCTCCTATTATTTTACCACATTTTCTGGGTACAATGGATATTTAGTGCATAAACCATCTACAATAGACAATATTTCCATATGGTTTTTATCAGGGTCTTCAATTGCTAGAGAGATAGCTTTGGCGATACTTTTCATATCCTCTTCCTTCATACCTCTGGAGGTTACAGCCGGCGTTCCTAAGCGTATTCCACTGGTAACAAAGGGACGTTCTGGGTCGTTGGGGATGGTATTCTTATTTACAGTAATACGAACCTTATCCAAATTCTTCTCAGCAAGCTTGCCAGTGGTTTTTTGTTTTCTTAAGTCAACTAGCATCAAGTGATTATCTGTACCTCCAGATACCAGATCAAATCCTTCTTCAATAAGAGCCTCTGCTAATGCAGTAGCATTCTTAACTATTTGTTTCTGATATTCTTTAAAAGAAGGTTCCATTGCTTCCTTAAAGCAAACAGCCTTCGCTGCAATAACGTGCATTAATGGGCCTCCCTGAGTGCCTGGGAAGATTGACTTATCTACTGCTTTGGCAAATTCCTTTTTACAGAGAATCATTCCACCCCTTGGTCCTCTTAAGGTTTTATGTGTAGTAGTAGTCACAAAATCAGCATAAGGAACCGGGTTTGGATGAAGACCAGCAGCTACCAAGCCAGCAATATGTGCCATGTCTACCATTAACAAAGCACCTACCTCATCAGCCACTTCTCGGAATTTTTTAAAATCAATAGATCGTGAATAGGCACTGGCGCCAGCTACAATCATCTTAGGCTTATGTTCTCTGGCAAGCCTAGTAAGCTGTTCATAATCAAGATAGCCTGTCTCTTCATCAACTCCATAAGGTACTATGTTAAAATATGTTCCTGAAAAATTCACTGGACTTCCGTGGGTTAAGTGACCACCATGTGCAAGATTCATACCAAGAATGGTATCGCCTGGCTTTAGCATGGCAAAATACACAGCAATGTTGGCATTAGCACCAGAATGGGGTTGAACATTTGCATGATCAGCGCCAAAGATTTCTTTAGCTCGATCAATAGCCAGCTGCTCTACCACATCAACAAATTCACAACCACCATAGTAGCGTTTCCCTGGGTAACCTTCCGCATATTTATTAGTTAAATGTGATCCCATAGCTGCCATTACAGCAGAACTGACAAAATTTTCTGAAGCAATCAACTCCAAATGGTCCCTTTGACGATTGAGCTCCTGCTCCATGGCTGACGCCGTTTCCGGGTCTACCTTTGCAATTTCATTAAAATCAATCATAGCTAGCTCCTCTTCGTTAAAATTTTATAATATGTAAAAGGATTACCCTTTTATATCAATAGCTACAAATGCATATATATTACGTTATTATACAGATTCCTTCTGCTATTATCAAGAAATTTTAATTGAATTACGATTTTTTTCCATGTGTGTTAGTAACAACAAACGCCGGTTGGGAAACCGACGCTTGTATTCATGTAATCTTATTATGCATTTTGAAGCAATTTTACCAGCTCAGCTTTTGGTCTTGCACCAACCATCTGGTTTACCACTTCTCCGTCCTTGAACAGTAGAAGAGTTGGGATGCTCTGTACTTGGAAGCGTATGGATAGATCTCTGTTTTCATCCACATTAACCTTCGCAATTTTAGCCTTTCCATCAAACTCGTCAGCCAATTGATCGATAATTGGCGCAATCATCTTACAAGGGCCACACCATGCTGCCCAGAAATCTACCAGAACAGGTAAATTGGAATTCTCAACCTCTTCTTCAAAATTATCCAATGTCAGATTTACTACCTTGTCACTTGCCATCTTCATTTTCTCCCTTCTTATCAACCTTAATAATTTGTATAACTTGTGGTGAAAACTTATGCCCTTTTCGAAACTGAGGTTCCATAGCTCGTATTCCGAAAAAGGAAAAAAACGTAAACAATAAGCCTAGTAAGGAAGCAGTAAGCTCTTGGTTAACTTTTAACCTATCTCCTATGATATACCCTGCTACAACACCCAAAATTAGAGCAAATAAGGGGATAACATAGGCAATTGCTGACGCTTTCAACACTTGGCCAGAGGCTAACTCAAGCTCAACCTGGTCGCCTACTTCACCATTAAGCGGGTTTGAGACCGTTAATATCATTTCCTCAGGATTAGTACCTTTAGCACAAGCACAACAATCCCCGCAAGCAGAGCCTCTTTTCACCTTTATAACTGCATTGCTATCTTTTATATCAATGATTTCTCCATACTCATTCATTGGTTTTATCCTCTCCCATACTTTGGGTATTATCCTTTCCAGGATATTAGATCCCGTACCACTTCGCCACCTAATATCATACCAGCTACTGATGGGACAAAGGAAACGCTTCCTGGAACGGATCTCCTTTTTTTGTTAGCTCTTGAGTCGGAAACATCGCTTTCTATCTCCAAATCCAATTCTGTAGCTTGAGGTACTATGGGCACCTCTGTTGAATAAACAACTTTTAATGCACCAACACCTCTCTTCCGCAATTCTTTCCTCATTACCTTCGCCAGAGGATCCACTGATGTGCTGTATATGTCAGCAACTTCGAATTTACTTGGATCCATCTTGTTACCAGCTCCCATGCAGGATATGATTGGTATGCCTAATTCCTGACAGCGTACCACAAGATGAATTTTTGCAGAAACTGTATCTACCGCATCTATTACATAATCGTAATCCGCTTGTAGTAGCTCTTGGCTGGATTCTGCTGTGTAAAACTTCTGGTAGATGCTTACCTTTACTTCAGGATTGATGCTTAGGATTCTCTCCATCATGATCTCTACCTTAGGCTTGCCAATAGTGCTTTGAGTCGCATGTAACTGTCGGTTAAGGTTACTTAGACAGATGACATCGTCATCTATTAGCACGAAGGAGCCTATACCCGCTCTTGTTAGAGCTTCCACAGCAAAGGTTCCTACCCCACCTATACCAAAAATCGCTACCCTGCTATTTTTTAATTTCTGCAGTGCTTCTGCACCAATGAGCATTTCCATCCTGGAAAATCCATGTAACATCATTTAACACCTTGGCTCTTATAATTATATTTAACCTACCCTGTAATTTACAAACAATCTTTTCTAGCTCTTATTCCTTTAAGCTTTTATCTGCTAAACAGATATGCAGCTCATCCAATTGACTGATGTCAACACTAGAAGGGGCTTCTGTCATTAAATCCGATGCATTTTGAACCTTGGGGAAAGCTATAACATCCCTAATAGAATCAGCATTGGCAAGTAGCATAATCAATCTATCAAGGCCATAGGCAATACCTCCATGGGGTGGTGTACCATACTTAAAAGCCTCTAATAAGAAACCAAAGCGCTCCCAGGATTGCTCCTTTGTAAAGCCTAATTTCTTCAGCATGGTCTCTTGTAGCTCAGTGCTATGAATTCGAATACTGCCCCCGCCTAGTTCCACACCATTTAAAATTATATCATAAGCCTTGGCTCGTACCTTTTCAGGCTGACTTTCTAACAATGGAAGATCTTCTTCCATAGGGCATGTGAAAGGATGGTGCTTTGCTGCAAAACGTTGTTCTTCCTCATCGTACTCCAAAAGTGGAAATTCCGTAACCCAAAGGAGATTTTTTTGGTTTTCATCAAGCATTCCTAGCTTTTCTGCAAGACGTAATCGCAAATGACCTAGAGATGCAAAAACTACATCGTCCTTGTCTGCTATAAACAGTAGTAGGTCTCCCTCTTTCGCACCTAAATACTCAAGCAAGGTGTTTAAATCTTCTTCGGAGAAAAATTTTGCAATGGGTGATTTGATACCTTCTGCTGTTACTCTAACCCACGCTAGTCCTTTCGCTCGATATGTTTTTACATACTCTCCAAGGCTGTCTAGTTCCTTTCTTGAAAATTGACTTTCAGAACCCTTTACATTTATGGCTCGAACGCTACCGCCTTGTGCTACTGTATCAGCAAAAACCATAAACCCGCTATCTTTCACCAATTCACTGACATTTTGAAGCTCTAGACCAAATCTGGTATCTGGCTTGTCCGACCCAAAGCGCTCCATTGCTTCCTTATATGTCATTCGAGGTAATGGCAATGAAACTTCTAGCCCCAAAGCTTTTTTCATCACTTTTGCTATAAGCTTCTCGTTCATAGAAAGTACGTCATCAATATCAACAAAGGACATTTCGATGTCAATTTGTGTAAACTCTGGTTGTCGGTCTGCGCGTAAGTCTTCATCTCTGAAACAACGAGCCACTTGAAAATATCTATCGTATCCTGACAGCATTAAAAGCTGTTTAAAAAGCTGGGGAGATTGAGGTAGTGCATAAAAGGATCCAGGATGAACCCTACTGGGAACCAAATAGTCCCTTGCTCCTTCTGGGGTACTTTTGGTCAGCATAGGCGTCTCAATCTCTAGGAAGCCTTCGTCATCTAGGAAATCTCTAACCCATTTAGTTACCTTGTGACGTAATATAATATTCTTTTGCATCTCTGGACGACGAAGATCTAAATAACGATATTTTAAACGTAAGGCCTCTGAGGCATCTAGACCATCTTCAATATATATTGGTGGAGTAGCTGCTGTAGAAAGGATTTTAAGCTCTGTTGCAATCACCTCTACATCTCCATTGGGAAATTGAGGATTTATATCCCGGTCTTCCCGCTCTACAACCTTACCCTTTACAGCTAAAACGTATTCACTGCGGATTGTCTCTGCTTTTTCAAATATCTCTTGGCTTGTATCCGTATTAAAAACTACCTGGATAAACCCTTCCCTATCTCTTAAATAAGTGAAAATTAGCTTGCCTAAGTCTCTTCGACGTTGTATCCAGCCTGTTATGGTAACTTCCTGTCCTACTAGTTCCTTGGTTACTTCGCCACACATATGGGTTCGCTTTAGATTTCCCATTGATTCACCCATTTCGCTACCTCCTAAAAAATATATTCTCTCAAATCATCAAAAGCTACGGTTTCTGCCTTACCCGTGGCCATTTCCTTTAATTGCAATTCTTCTGAGGCAAGTTCATCATCGCCTAGAGTTCCAACAAAACGCGCCCCCAGCTTATCTGCGTACTTAAACTGTGCCTTCAAGCTTCGCCCTACATGGTCCATATCCGCAGAAATTCCTATATCACGCAGATCCTGGATCAATTCAAAAGCCTTTAATCTAGCTTCTTCACCAATTGTAGTAAAATAAACATCACAAACGCTTGGCTGTGGAATCTCAACTCCTTGGCTTTCCAGTACAAGCAAAAGTCTTTCCATGCCTAACCCAAATCCAACACCAGGAATGCTTGGCCCGCCAATTTCCTCAACTAAACCGTCGTAGCGTCCTCCGCCACAAACAGTAGCTTGGGAACCGATGGAATCGGAAATTATTTCAAATACGGTTTTGGTATAGTAATCCAGTCCTCTTACAATCATAGGGTCTATTTTATAATCAAAGCCAACAGACTCGAGAAAGTGCTTGACATCTTCAAAGTGATCACTACATTCCTCGCAAAGGTGATCTATCATGTGAGGCGCTCGGTTTATAACAGACTGGCAACCTCCTACCTTGCAATCCAGTACTCTCAACGGATTTTTTTCATATCTATCCATACAAGTGCCACATAATTCGCCTAAGTGGTCAGCTAAATAGGATTTCAACACCTGGTGATAGACTGGCCTACATTTCGGACAACCTATGCTGTTAATGGAAACACTTAACTCTTCTATACCTAATCGCTGGAACAAGTTCATGGCTAAGGAAATAATTTCCACATCAACAGATGCTTGTGTAGCGCCAAAAACCTCAACTCCAAACTGATGAAACTCTCTCATCCTTCCAGCTTGTGGCCGTTCATAACGGTAACAAGGAGTAATGTAGTACATCTTCACTGGCTGGGCATCAGCGTAAAGCTTGTGTTCGATATATGCCCTAGCGGCACCTGCTGTGCCCTCCGGCTTTAGGGTTATACTACGATCTCCCTTGTCTTGAAATGTATACATTTCCTTTTGTACGATGTCTGTAGTTTCTCCTACACCTCTCTGAAAAAGCTCTGTGTGCTCAAACACAGGAGTTCGAATTTCACGATACCCATAGGCTTGTGTTATCTCGCGAATGGTATCCTCTATAAAATGCCATTGATAAGCCTCCTGAGGTAAAACATCCTTGGTACCCTTAGGCGCTTTTGCTAACATGTACGCTTCCTCCTTGCTTATTAAACTTGTAATCAATATAATAAAAACAAAGAAAATATGCTTCTAATATATGTTAAAAACATCATAGTTTTGTTTCATTTTGGGAATTGTTTTTATTATAATCAGCAATGAAGGCATTGTCAACTTGTTAACCAGAATCGATATTAAATTTGATATTTTTCCATTTTTCTGGTTTAATAGTAATATGTGAATTACAAAGGAGGAAATATTATGGCAACACCCATGATAAAAGCAGAACTCAGAGACAGCGTAAATAGGAAAAATGCTGGTAAACTGAGAAATGAAGGATACGTTCCAGGAGTTATTTACAGCCAGGGCAAAGAAACCAAATCCATCAAAATAGACAAAATTGAACTACAACGGTTCTTAAGCAGACACGGCAGCACTGGGGCCATTGATGTAGAACTGGAAGGTACCACTGTTCCCGTTCTAATCAAGGAAACCCAGAAAGATGCTATTAAGGGAGATGTTCTTCATCTTGACATGCAGCAACTTTCAGCTGATACAAAAATCAAGTTACGTGTTCCCGTAGTTATTCAGGGAAGAGAAATAGCTGAAACTGTTGATACTGTACTTCAGCAGCAGCTTATGGAAATTGAACTACAATGTCTACCAATGTATATACCCCAGTCCGTACAAGTTGATGTTTCAGAATTGAAGTTTGGTGAAAACATCACAATTGGTGACTTGGATATCGCTAAAGATGAAAACATTGAGATTTTATCCGATCTTGGCGATGTAATCGCTTCTTTAACAGCAGCACATGTTGAAGAAGAAGAAGAAGACGCTGAAACTGAAGATGCTGATCTGGACGTTCCTACTGTTGCTGAAACTGAAGAGGCAAGCAGCGAGGAATAAAAAAAGTAATATCGATGTTCAAAATAAAGCTTTTTTGGATCGAGGATAGGCATTTACCTGTCCTCGATTTTTTATAGGCGTTGTAGTGCTTTTTGCTTTCTCTCTATCATTTCATCTACCCGAGCTAAGTATTCGTCAAGATTTTTTACGTTTCCAATTCGTTCCAAGCGGTCATCCTCTGGATAATAGATTTTACTGGATGCACCAGCTCCAAATGCCCATATGTCACGTTTCTCGTGCATAAACTGAATGTTATAAAGGCATTCCTTTCCAGGTAAACCATATCCAACATTCTCTAAATGGTCTAGCATATATTTCTGACGATAAAGGTAATAAGGCTCCATCCCTTGATTGTCAATCCACTCTCGGCATACAATCGCCATTCCTTCTGCCAGACCTTTTCTAGAAATATCATATTGCTGAAAGCTTTCCTTAAAGACAGAGGCCCGTTTCATGGCTAATGTGTGAACAGTTATGTTTTCTGGTTTCAAGGCTGCTATACCTTCCATAGTGCCTTTCATGTGTTCAGCTGTTTCTCCAGGTAGCCCTAATATCACATCCATGTTAATGCAATCAAATCCTATTTCCCGAGCTAAATTATTAACATAAATTATATCCTCTACTGTATGACTCCTTCCTACTAAGTCTAAAGTCTCCTGATTCATAGACTGAGGATTAATACTTAATCGAGTAACACCATACTTCTTCATCAATAGCAGTTTATGACGATCTAAACTATCAGGGCGCCCGGCTTCTACGGTATATTCTAGAATAGTAAATCGGGAGATAATAAGTTCATTTACTTGCTTTAAGAGCCTTTCCAAATGATCATGTTCCAGAACAGTGGGGGTTCCCCCACCAATGTAAATAGTATCAACTTCCTTGCCATGTTTTAAAAGCTCATCCATTATAAAAGCTATTTCCTTCTCTAAGCAATCCAAATAGGCGTCCATTTTTCCTGATACTCTCCCAATTAAGTCAGAAGGAAAGGAGCAATATAGACAGCGAGTGGAGCAAAATGGAATATGAATGTATACAGAGACCTTGTTATTTCCTGGTTTATCAATTAATGCCTGTTGGATTTGAGCTGTTCGCATTACAAGGTCAATCTTCTCTGGTTGCAGCTTAAATGTACTTAAAAGCTCCTGCCTAATAGCTTTCTCATCTAGCCCGAGATCTTTCATTTCATGAACTATCTTTACTGGTCGTATGCCAGTCATAGCTCCCCACTTGGGGTGTTTCCCTGTTGCTTTTACAAGCAAGTCAAAAACACAAGCTTTTAATCCGTTTTTTATGAATCGCTTGTTGGAACTATTATTAGACAGAGCCTCGTCCTCATCTTTTTTGTTAGGATAAGATTCTTTATGTTCATAAATAAGTTTGTCGCTCTTCTTGAAATATGCAAAAAAGACAAAAGAGTTTTGATCAAATTTATATCCAATCTCTAATACCATGTCATTTATAAAATCGAATTCTTTGTATTTTTCATCTATTCTTTTTCTTTTTTTCTTAGCTTGTATCTCAATATATTCACTACTAACAACCAATTCTTTTGGGTAAAACACTTTGACCAATTCGACAATTTCATTAACATAGGATACCTGTAGCGCTTTTACCTGTATCATTAAAAATCATAATCCTCTCTACCTTGTAAAAATGGATTGGTCTCTCGTTCCTTGCCCAGAGTACTGACTCTTCCATGTCCAGGATAAATCTTCAAATCATCATCTAAAACCATCAACTTATCATATATGGATTGCATTAACACTTGTTGGCTTCCACTTGGGAAGTCTGTTCTCCCAACAGAGCCTTCAAACAAGGTATCTCCAGTAAACAGAATCTCATCGCTTAAATAGCATAAACCTCCTGGAGTATGACCCGGTGTATGAATAGCCGTTAGTTTCATAGCTCCTATTTGTAGTTCTCTGCCATCTTCTATCAGTATGTCTGCAGGACTTTGAATGGACTCCTGTCCAACAAAGATAGATAAGTTTTTGGACGGGTTTGTCAACATCTCAGCATCCTCTGAATGAATTGCAACCAATGCCTCTGTTTGTTCCTTTATTTCCTTTACACTTCCTATATGATCAAAATGCCCATGAGTCAACAGTATCATTTTAATCTGCACATCGTTTTTCGCTGTTAGGCGCAATATTTTATCACCATTGTCACCTGGATCTATAACAACACCCTTCATTGTTTCTTCACAATAAGGGATATAACAATTAACTCCCATTTCGCCTACCATCAGTGATAATAGCTTCAATTTTGTCTCCTCCTAAAATGTCTTTTTACTATCCAATAAGATAGTTACAGGCCCATCGTTAATAAGCTCCACATCCATATGTGCACCAAAGACACCTTTTTTCACTGAAGCCCCCATTTGGCTTGTCAACGAGCAGAATTTTTCGTAAAAAGCCTCGGCGATTTCCGGAACAGCCGCAGAAGAAAAACTTGGCCTTCGTCCTTTTCTACTGTCACCACAAAGTGTGAACTGAGAAACAACCAATAATTCTCCTTCTACATCCAATAGGGATAAATTCATTTTCCCCTCTGAATCTTCAAAAACCCGTAGCTTTACAATTTTTTCAGCCAAATACTCCAAATCCTGCTGAGTATCTCCTTCTTCTACCCCTAGAAAAACTAAGTGCCCTTTATGTATGCGGGAGACTTCATTTCCTGCTACACGGACACTTGCTCGTATTACTCGCTGTATAACCGCTCTCAATTTACTCCCTCCTCAAAAGCTGCTTTAATCGTTACTGTTCACGCCAAAATAATAAATCATATGGAAGAAGCCTTTGCAGGAACGATTATCAATCTTGCGAATATCAGCAGAAAATGCGTTAAGCATTAACCCGATATACATCCAATACATCAGGCAAACGACCAAGAAACTTCATGACCTTTTCCAACTGCTTGGTATCATGAATTTCCATATTCATATTAATGACTACCA